>DATCUA010000266.1:0-5101 GCA_036567645.1 Rectinemataceae bacterium
ATCCCGCGCTCGCCCAGCCGGGGCCGAGGCTCGCCGGCAGGAGTTCCGAAAGCCGGGGCAGGGCGGGAATACCCCTGTCTACGGCGACAGGGACGACAGGGACGCTATGGACGCCTGCAGATCCGGCTGAGCCCGCGGCCATCGCAGGAAGGGAAACCGCGGCCGAGAAAAGGAGTACGAGGCTCGATCTGAGGGAACGCATTGCAGGTCTCCGCGCTAGAATAGAATCACTCCGCCTGGATGTCGAAGAAGAGGGTGTCGGCGTAGACCTTTCCCTTGGATCGGGGGGCTTTAAAACCGGGAAGATCGTCGATCTGGATGCCAAGCCTCAGGGATGCGCCAGTCGTGGAGGTCTTGCCTTTAGCGAGAAGGAAAAAGCGGTCGGCATCCGCACGAACCGGAGTCCCATCGAGGATAAGGCTGTAGGGAATGCCTTTAGGCCATGCTGACCCAGGCTCGGCTACGGATACTCCGCCAACCGAGGACTCCGCATCTTCCGCGGATTCGCGGATCGGGACGAGCATGGCTTGGTTCAAGCTCCGGATGCTGATCCTGTAGGCTCCCGGCCTGTTGGAAAATACTCGGAACTCGCCTAAGCCGATAGCGCGCCCCGGCTCCAGCAAAAATCGGCGGAGTCCAGGGGAGCTTGCTGCCGAAGCCTTCTCGCCGAACACTCCTTCCAAGTTCAAGGTGCGGTTGTTCTCGATGTCTATGGACACCAGGAGGATAGTCGGTATTGAAACGCTCAGGCTCGTCCCCAAGCCCTGGACTCCCTGGGCCGGTGTCGCGCCCTGGGCGAGCGCATTCGGAAAAGCGAGCATCAGATACGCCGAGGCGAGGACGGAAGCGATGGCGGAGCGCTTGGTGCACATCGGTTTGATTATCGTATATTCCCGATTCCGGATAAAGAGGAGAAAGAGGGTATGCCGCTTCAATCCGGTATACCCTCTCCGGGGAAATCGGCTACACTCCATTCGAGACCGCTCTTCCGGGAGAAGCCTATGCCCATCTTGACTATGGCACTCCAGCTTTTCGGCGGACTCGCCCTCTTCATGTTCGGAATGGAGCGGACGAGCGAAGGCATACAGCGCGCCGCCGGCGAAAGACTGCAGAACGCCCTCAATTTCATGACCAAGAACTCCCTCATGGCCGTGCTCACTGGCACCCTGGTGACAGTGGCCATCCAGTCTTCATCAGCCACCACCGTTATGCTGATCACCTTCGTCAACGCCGGTCTTCTGTCTCTCCAGCAGGGCATTGGGGTGATCATGGGGGCCAACATCGGCACCACCCTCACCGGCTGGATCATAGCCTCCATCGGTATAGCCAAGTTCTCCATCGCGGCCCTGGCCGTTCCCATTTTCGGCGTGGGTTTCTTCATGACTCTCGCCAAACGGCGGCCGGATTCCTTCAAGAGCTACGGCAACGCCCTTACAGGGCTATCCCTCATCTTCCTCGGCCTCGGGTTCATAGCCGAAGCCATACCCAATCCATCGCCAGAGATGCTCGAGTCCCTCAGGCGATTTTCCGACATGGGCTTCCTGGCCGTCATCCTCGCGGTGCTGGCCGGCACGGTCTTCACGGTTCTCATCAACGCTTCAAGCGCCACCCTGGCCATCGTCATAGCCATGGCTTCCCAAGGCCTCATCAGCTTCGAGCTCGCGGCGGCCCTCACCCTGGGCGCGAACATCGGCACCACTTTCGACGCCTTTCTCGCCTCTATTTCGGCGGGGGCGAGCACTGCCGCCAAGCGGGCGGCGTGGGCCCACATACTCTTCAACGTCTTGGGCACCGCATGGGTGCTCATAGCCTTCAAGCCTTTTCTAGCCCTTGTGGACTGGGTGGTGCCAGGCGAACTGGGCCCGGGAAGCGTAGGCGTCCACATAGCCATGCTCCACACCCTATTCAACGCCGCCAACACCCTCATCCTCTTGCCCTTCGTCAGGCAGTACGCCGGCCTCCTGGCCTCGCTCGTAAAGGAGAAGCCCGGGGAAGCCGATGCCCGGGCGATCTATATGCCGCGCAGCCTCATGCCCACGCCCGAGCTCTCCTTGCTTCATGCCCGAGCGGAAATCTCCGGTATGGCGAGCATAGCCAGGGCGATGTTCGACCGCGTCCAGGCCGACTTGGTCAGGCTTCCCGAAGATTTCGACGCCGAGCTGGCCTGGTTCGAGGCCAAGGAAAGCTACGTGGACGGCATGAACGAGGAGCTATCCAAATTCCTGATCAGCATAACCACCCTCGACCTGTCGGAGCGGACGCGCACGCGAGTGGGCTTGAAGCTGCGTATCGTCTCGGAGCTCGAAAACATGACGGACGAATGCCTCAGTATCGCCTACCTGCTCAAGAAAATGCGGAACAAGCGCCTCGCCTTCGATGCCGATTCCCTCGCCGCCCTCGAGCCTTTCTCCAGTCTCGTAGACGAGGCCCTGGAGCTTGTCATATCGAGGCTCCACGTCGGCATGACGGAGTTGGAACTGGGAAAGGCGGCGGAACTTGAAGAGCGCATAGACGCTTTCAAGAAGCAGCTCAAGAAATCGGCGCGACGGCGGCTCAAGGACGGAGCCGACGTGAAAGCCGAGCTGCTCTATATAGACCTCATACGGCATATAGAGAAGATGGGCGACTGCGCCTATTCCATAGCCCAGGAGCTACGGGGCTTCGGCTCCTAGGAGCCGGGCGGCGCGCGGAGGCCGGTCAGCGGGCGGAGGACGGGCGGCCGGTCAGGCATCTCGCTTCGGCAGCGGCGAAACGGAACCTCCCCTAGCCGAGCAACACGCCCGGCAGGGCTATGACATCTTCCACCCCGTCTACAAGGATAGCGCCCATGCCCAGTTCCATGGCAGGCGCAAGATCGACGTCCATGCGATCCCCGATGGAAATGCATACCTCTGCGGCCATGCCCAGGGCGGACAGAATAGCGGCGAAAGGCGCAACGGAGGGCTTGGACTCGAAGCTGTCGTCCAGGCCGGCGACAGCCGCGAACCTCGGGCGGACGCCCAGGGCTTCCAGGCTCGCTTCTCCTACGGCGCGGGGATTGTTGGTGAGCAAGGCTAGGCGGTATCGCCCCGAAAGCCTGCCCAGGGCTTCGTCGAGGGCGGGGTTTCGGTCGAGCCATTCCGATGGCCTGAAGGCCTCCACACGCCAGCGAACGATTTCTTCCATGGGCACGCCGAGCTGTCTGAAGAGGTTGGCGCTGGATGTCTTCTGTAGACCGGCGGCCGCGCGGGCTTCCTTGAGGGCGCGCACCCTGGCTTCTGCCTCGCCGATCCGACAGCCGATCCATGAGGCGAGCCGCTCTATCTGAGAACTTTCCTGGAAAGCTGCGTAGGCAGGATGCGTGTAGAGCGTGTTGTCCAGGTCGAAAACCAGGGCTTCGGGGCGGGGCGGAATGCGCAGGATTTCCATTCGGCCTCGTTCTACTTGGATTCGGCCGCTCCGTAGGGAAAGATCTCCTCCGGATTCTTTTCCTGGGAGAGGGAGCCGTTGCCCCCGGGGCCCGGGCCCTGGGCCAGATCGAGCCTGCCCTGCTTTCCCCCTCCCTTGTCCAGCTGGCGGTGGATGAGCCTGGCTACCACGTCCCTGTTGTCGAGAAGGGAGGAGAGGGATCGGTCGTGGTGCACGAGGCTGACGATCTGCGCGAAGAGCCCGGTGACGTCGGCCTGGATGTACCATTCCTTCTGCAGAAGCTCGCGCTGGTGGACTGCGTTGGTCCCGATGATCCTGTAGAAAAGCCCTTGCCGGTACGCCGCGTCGAAATCGTCTATGGCCGTGCCGTTGAAGAGAGGTAGCGATACGGCGCAGATGACCTTGTCGGCCCCCAGATCCTTGAGGTTGCGCATGCCCTTGATGAGGGTTCCGCCCGTTCCGATCATGTCGTCGGCCATGAAGACGGTCTTGCCTTCCACGCTTCCCAGGAGCTTCATCTCGCTGATGTTGGACTCAGAGGCGCTACGGGTCACTTTAGAGTAGTCTCTCTCCTTGTAGAGGAGGGCCAAGGGCCTCTGGAGGGCGTTGGCGTAGAACTTGTTCCTGTCGACGGCCCCCGTGTCGGGAGCGAGGACCACGAGATCCTCGTTCTGGATGTCGATTATCTGGAGAAGCTTTTCGATTATCTGGAAGGACGCGTGAAGGTTCTCCAGCCGGAGATTGTCGAAGCAGTTCTCGATCTCGCGGGAGTGGATGTCCAGCGTGATGATCCTGGAGACACCCAGGTTTTCCAGCATCCGCCCTATGCGCGCCGCCGTGAGACCCTCCCTCCCCTTCTTCTTGTGCTGGCGGGAGTAGGGGTACATGGGCAGGACGAGGTTTATGCGGTTGGCGCCGGCCTGCATGGCCGCGTCTATGGCGACGAAGAGGTTGAAGATGTGGTCGTTCACGGACATGGTCCGCATGACCGCCCCGTCGTTGAAGGGAAGAGGCTGATGGTTTTCTATGTCCTGGAATATGAACAGGTCTTTGCCCCTCACCGATTCCAGGATCTCGGTCTTCACTTCGCCGTTGGCGAAGAAGGTGTGGCGGGCGTTGATCTTGAACCGGGGCGGGCGGAACCGATCCACCGAGCCGGGCACGGAAATCATGCCGGATTCGGCGTCGTTGGCGAAGTTGATCTTGCGCACGGCCAGTTCCTGGCTGATGTGGTATCTCGCCGCGAGGGCCTGGGTCTTCCTGTCGAAACGCCGCTTGTATATGCCGGCCAGCTTGCGGACCACCTGATCCGTAAAAGCCTCGGCGCCGGGGCAAGCGAGGATGCCCATTTTCGTGGGATCGGAATAGCTCATGGGATTGCCGCCTTGGGATAGGGAGCTTGACTCCAAGCTATACCGAGCCGGGGGCTTTGTCAATCTTCGATGGGCCTAGGGAGGGCGCGGAATGGATTGCGAGTACCGGGTCCCAAGCGCCGGGCTCCGAGCGCACGGCGCCGAGTGCATCGAGCTTGTTAGGACGCCTCTAGTCGATCGCGACGAGGTAGACCACGATGGGGCCGGGAAGGGGTGGGCTGAGGACAAGAGGGGGGGCGCATCCGATTTCCACGCCGAGAAGGGCGCCATCTCGGCCGTCCCGGTATTCTATTCCATACCTGCCCGCCGGAAGTGCAAGA
>DATCUA010000267.1:0-2369 GCA_036567645.1 Rectinemataceae bacterium
AGACGCGTGAGCTCGGCGTAGTCCAGGCTTGCAGAATCCAAAAGCTGGTCTGCCTTGATTATGGAAGATAGCTTGAGCCCGGGGCGCCTGGCGTAGGGGCCCTCGTAGCGAACCGCCCCTTCTACTAGCACCACATCAGCCGACTTGGGCTCGATCTTCGCCGCCTGAATAGGCGCCGCCGGAACAGGCGCCACCTTCGCAGTCTCGGCCGCTGGCGCCGCGGGGCTTGCCGCCGGAGTCGCCGCAACATCCGCCGCGGCGGGAGCCGGAATAAGCGTCGCCGGAACAGGCGCCGCAGGCGCTACTACCTCCGGAACCGTAGCCGGCGGTAGCACTGAAAAGAGCCTCACCGTGTCGCGGGCTTCCAGGACGATATCGTCTACGCCGGATTCGATCTCTCGCAGTGCAAAGCTCAGGTATTCCACAGTCGAGCCGCCGCGGGGGCGCTCTATCTCGGCGTACACCCTATTGGCGTCCAGGGCCGGCAGGGCCAGTCCGAGGAGTTCGGAAAGCTTCATGCCCCGATTCCACGCGTAGAGTCCAGGGAAGCGCAAAGGCCCTACGACGCGCACGGCGTTCGAGAAGCGGTCGAAATCCGGCTTGGCCGGCGAGTAGCCCACGGCCTTAAGATCTATCTTGTCCTTGGGCCCCAGGGCGAGGTCCCAGGCGCCCGAGAGCACGTCGGCCGGCCTGAAGGCGAAGGTTTCGTCCTTGCCATCGGGCTTGAGCCTCGTCATCTCGGCGTAGTTGAGGTTGGTGTCCAGGAGTATCTGGTCCTTCACGAGGATATCGGAAAGCTTCATGCCCGATTTCAGGGCGTACAGCTCGGGCCGCGCCGCCTTGCCCGAAAGCTGGACGACAGCCGGGTAGCGGTTGAAATCGTGGCCTGCCGCGGCCTCGCCCCGCTTGTAGAAGCGCACACGGTCCAGACGCGAGAGCGCCACGCTCCGGGCTCCGGAGAGGACTTCCTCGGGCGAGAATACGGAGTAGGTCTCCTTGCCCGCCCTATCCCGAGAGACGATTTCGGCGTAGTAGGGGCTCGCGTCCAGGAGAAGCGCGTTTTTCTCCATGAGGCTGGATAGGGTCATGCCTTCTTTGAAGAGGTAGAAGCCGGGGTATTTTACCGGCCCTGAGAGAACCACCGTGTCCCCGAACCTGTCGAAGTCCGCGTCAACGGCCGCTTCGTCGTAGCGGTAGAGCACAACCCGGTCGAACTCGGCAAGCTCTATGTCGCCGGCAGCGAGGACATCCATGGGCGAAAAGGCGAAGGACCTGTCCCTGCCCGCTCCGTCCATGCGATACACCCGTCCATAATAGAGATTGGCTTCGGGAAGTACCTGGGCCGCGGCCAGGAGGGCGCCCAGGGTTTTATGAGCCTTGAGATCGTATTTGCCAGGGTACTTCACCGGGCCTTTCAGCTCTGCCTGGCCCACGAGGAGGGCCGAGCTCGCCCCCAGGTAGTAGAAGTCGCCGTTCTCGACCTTCCCCGCGAGGAAGGCTGGGTCGGCCATGGAGCCCAGTGCGATCCTCCTGCCCGAATCCCCGAACCTCAGTCTCGTTATCCCCGAAGCCCGAGCCGAAGGCAGGATTCCCCCTCCCAGGGCGAACGCCGCCTCGAGGCCCGTCTCGCCCTTGAGCTCATAGATACCCGGACGCCGTATCTCGCCCGAGAGCGCCACAACCGGCCCGATGGCGGGTATGTAGATCGAGTCCCCTTCCCGCACGCGGAGGTCGATAGAAGCGCCGGAAACGAGAGTGTCGTATAAGTCCAGCGCGATGGTTTCCGAGCCTCTTCGCAGGGTTACCGAACGGAGCGAGCCTGCTTTGGATACGCCGCCCGCCCTCGCGAGAACCGTGAAGAGGGTGTCCGCCCCCGTAGCCAGCACCGTGCCCGGGCTTACCGCGTAGCCCGACACGAATACGGGGAACTGCCGCAGAGTCGCCAGCCCGAGATTCATCTCCAAGCGCTTGTAGCGCCTGTCCAGCATAGCCTTGATCGTGGCGCGCACCTGGCCCAGGTTTTGCCCCAGCACCGACACCTGGCCCACGGGCTGGAGGAATACCGAGCCCGTCCTGTCAACGGAAAGCGTATAGGAAGCCGACACCTCCTTCATGTCCACCGGATCGCCCCAGAGATAGACCACGAGCCCATCCCCGGGCCCCAGGACGTAGTCGTCCCCGATTGCCGCAAGGGGAGCAGTCACCGGCTTTTCGAAGATCGAGTAGCCGAACTGCCTCAAGCCCTGGTCCTTTGTCCCCAAGGCCGCGGCCTGATCCGCGAACATGGCCTCGATACGCGAAAGCGTATCGCCGATACGCGACAGCGTATCGATAGCCGCCGCACCGCCCGTCCCAGCAGCCGCCGGGCT
>DATCUA010000268.1:0-3234 GCA_036567645.1 Rectinemataceae bacterium
CCTACGATGTCGGCCGCCGTGGCCTGGATGCCGCCATACGCGCCTTCGAGAAGCGCGGGCCGGCGACGGCCCTCCTCGGGCGCGCCCTTTCCTACTTTGGCATATCAGATGCTTTCGACTTGATCCCTGCAGTCTACGAGCGCTTCGACAAATCGCGCATCGCGGGCTTCGCGCGCGAGGTGTCGGTGGCGCGGGAAGAGGGCGACCCGGTCGCCGCTTCCATCCTCTCGCATGCGGCAGCCGACCTCGCAGCCCTCGTCGTTTCGGTCGCAAGCCGTCTCCAGATTCGGGTAGCGAACGGGAAGATAGCCCTCTCGGGGGGCTTTGTGGAGGGCGAATCTTTCCTCAAGGGGCGCCTCGGGGAACTGCTCTCCGAAGCCTTGCCATCCTGGACACTCGTGCCGGCTGCCGGCGATGCTGCGCAGGGCGCCTGCGCCATCGCACGGGAATTGGGAAGGACTCGGGCAGGAAAAGCATGACGGGACAAGGAGGACATGAAAAATAGAATTGCGTGGTCAGGAGGATCAGGATAATTCTCCCTCTTCTCCCTGACTAGTATCCTTCATGCAAATCCTTCTTCATCCCGTCGATCCTGTTGAAATGATCTCTATCTCTCCAATTTTCGGTAAACGATCCTATGCGGCCGATCCGGGTCTATGCCCAGGTTCTCGCGCCGCCATTCGGCGTATTCCGACCAGTTGCCGTCGAACCAGACCACTTTGGATCCGTCCTCGAAGGCGAGTAGGTGGGTGCAGACCCTGTCGAGGAACCAGCGGTCGTGGCTGACCACGAGGGCTGCCCCCGCGAAGGAGTCGAGGGCTTCCTCCAAGGCGCGCATAGTGTTGACATCGAGGTCGTTCGTCGGCTCGTCGAGGAGGAGGACGTTGGCTCCTTCCTTCACCATCATCGCCATGTTGAGCCTGTTCCGCTCCCCTCCCGAAAGCACCCCCACCTTGCGCTGCTGGTCTTGGCCGGAAAAGTTGAACCATGAGCAGTAAGCCCTGGAGCTTATCTCCCTCTTCCCTCCCAGGAGGATGATGTCCTGTCCCCCCGAAAGCTGTTCCCAGACCGTCTTTTCCGGATCGAGCCCGGCTCGCATCTGGTCGGCATAGGCCAGCACCACGGTCTCGCCCAGCCTGAGGCTCCCCGAGTCCGGCTTTTCCTTGCCGGTGATCAGGTTGAGCAGAGTCGTCTTGCCCGCCCCGTTCGGGCCGACTATGCCTACCACGGCGCCCGGCGGAACCTCGAAACTGAGATCGTCGAAGAGGAGCTTGTCGCCGTAGGCCTTCGAGAGCTTGGATGCCGATATGACGACCTTGCCCAGCCTCGGGCCGGCGGGGATGGTTATCTTGGTCTCGCGGATGCGTTCCGAGCCTTCCTCGGCCAGGAGCTTTTCGTAACGCTCGATGCGCGCCTTGCTCTTGGCGTGGCGGCCCTTCGGGCTCATGCCTATCCACTCAAGCTCCCGGGCGAGGGTCCTGGCGCGCTCGGATTCGCCCTTCTCTTCCTGCTCCAGCCTGCGCTTTTTCTGGTCGAGCCAACTCGAATAATTGCCCTTCCAGGGTATTCCCTCTCCGCGGTCGAGCTCCAGTATCCAGCCGGCTACGTTGTCCAGGAAATACCTGTCGTGGGTGACGGCTATGACCGTGCCCTCGTAGTCGCGCAGGTGACGCTCCAGCCAGCTTATGGTCTCGGCGTCGAGATGGTTGGTGGGCTCGTCGAGGAGGAGGATGTCGGGTTTCTTGAGAAGAAGGCGGCAGAGAGCCACGCGTCGCCTCTCGCCACCGGAAAGGTGGTCAACCAGCTGATCCGCGGGGGGACAGCGGAGGGCTTCCATCGCGTAGTCCAGGCGGGAATCCACATCCCAGGCGCCCAGGGCGTCCAGCTTTTCCTGGAGGGCGGCTTGCTTTTTGGCGAGCTTGTCGAAATCGGCCTCGGGGTCTCCGAAGGCCTCGTTGACGGCGTCGAACTCCGCCAGGGCGTCCATGATCTCCTGGACTCCCTCGCTCACCACCTCGCGCACCGTCTTCCCGTCCTGCAGGCGGGGTTCCTGTTCGAGGAAGCCTATCGTGTATCCGGGAGCGCAGCTCACTTCGCCGTTGAATTCTGTGTCGATGCCCGCCATGATCTTGAGGAGGCTCGATTTTCCCGAACCGTTCAATCCGATGACGCCTATCTTGGCGCCATAGTAATAAGACAGGCTAATGTCTTTCAGAACTTGCTTGATCCCGTGCTTGCGGGAAACCCGATACATGGAATAGATGATCTTCTTGTCGTCTGTCGTCGCCATGAGCCCACTATAGCCCGGATCGGACTTCTTCGTCTGCTGGCAGGAAATAGGAGCGGCGCCGGCCTGGCTCGATTCGTGGTGCTCGGCCTGGGCCTGGTTGCCCTACCGAGAAAATATATTATATTCCATATATGAAAAGTTTTACACGTACAGCTGGACTCATTCTCGCCACGGAACTGGCTCTTTTTTCATCCTGCGCGGGCGACAGCTCCGGTGGGGTTTCCGCCCAGACTCCATCGGAGCGACTGAACGCCCCGGGCAGCCGCAGCCTCCCGGAGGCAAAAGCTCCCGCCGCGGCCGGATTTCCCGCGGCAAGTCCGCCATGGGCCGCCTCGCCCCCATTTTCGAGCCACGAATTCTTCAAGCCCATCCCGCCTTCCTCCGAACCGGGCATGGAGACGGCCATCTTGGCGGGGGGGTGCTTCTGGTGCCTGGAAGCC
The DNA here is from genome assembly GCA_036567645.1 of Rectinemataceae bacterium. Taxonomy (GTDB): domain Bacteria; phylum Spirochaetota; class Spirochaetia; order Treponematales; family Rectinemataceae; genus JAPLSO01. The sequence goes on from DATCUA010000268.1 coordinate 2,731, forward strand.
GTCTACGAACTCCTCCCGGGAGTTGTAGACGTGGTTTCGGGCTACACGGGGGGCTCGGTTCCGAGGCCGAGCTATGAATACGTCTCCACGGGGCAATCCGGCCACGCCGAGGCTGTGCGGATCGTGTACGACAGCTCTGTCGTGAGCTATGAGCGGATACTCGAGCTATTCTGGAAAATCCACGATCCCACCACCCTCAATCGGCAGGGCTACGACCAGGGGCCCCAGTACCGCTCGGCCATCTACTGGACGACCGAAGCCCAGAAGGCCGAAGCCCAGGCTTCGATTGCAGACCAGGCTCAAAAATGGAAGGATCCTATCGTCACCGAACTGCAACCTGCCGGGCCTTTTTGGATAGCCGAGGAATATCACCAGGACTTCTACAGGAAGAATCCCAATTACGGATATTGCGCCCTCGTCGTGGCTCCCAAGGTGGAGAAATCGGGTCTGGGAAAATGAAAAAGCCGCGGTAGCGCCCTTGCGCTGCCGCGGCTCCGTGCATCA
>DATCUA010000269.1:0-12335 GCA_036567645.1 Rectinemataceae bacterium
GCGGAGGCGCTTGCGGCTTTCCTGGAATAGCAGTTCCTGGGCCGCGAGATCGGGAGGGATCTCTCCTTTGTGGCTGACGCAGAAGCTCGAAAAGCCGCCGAAGCCCTTCCTGGTTCGGCAGATTATCGCCGTAGGCTTTCCGTTCCTGGGGCCGCGCTTGAAATCGCCCAGGGCCTGGAGCACGGAGCCGTAGTCCGTGGCGTCCACGGATACGGAGTTCCATCCGAAAGACGAGAACCAGGTTTCCACTCCATCCATGGGGAAGGCCATGGAGCGGGGATTGTCCAGCTGGCCGTGGTTGAGATCCACCATGAGACAGAGGTTGTCCAGCCCCTTCGCTCCCGCGAACATGGCGGCTTCCCATATCATGCCGGCTTGGATTTCCCCATCGCCCGTCATGCAGAACACATCGAAACAAGGCTCGTTCTTTCCCGCCAGGGCGAGGCCCTGCGCTACCCCCAGGCCATGGCCTTCCGGGCCCGTAGCGATGTGGACTCCGGGCAGAAGGGGGCCGGGGTGGCCGTTGAGGATGCTTTCGTCGGAACGAGAGTTCTTGAGGAGGCTCCGGTCGAAATACCCTACATCGGCGTATACGGAAGCGAGGGCGGCTACGGCATGGCCCTTGCTGAGTATGAACATGTCCTGCCCGGGCTTGGTAGGCTCTTCCACCGAGTAGCGCATGAAGCCGCCGTAGTACAGGGCCACGAGGGGCACCACGGCGGAGAAAGCTCCCCCGATGTGGATTCCCCGGTCCACCGCGTCCCTGCCCTGTTCGAGGCAGAGCATCCGTATCTCCGAATCCTTTATCCTCATCAGTGCAAGGATGCCCTCGTCTATGCTCGGGTTGTCCATTCTCGATTCTCCTGTCTACCTGGTGTTGATCCTGGAGCGTATGGCGTCAATCAGATCCTCGTGTCCGGAAGATGCCATGTCCAGGAACCCTCCTGCCGAAAGGCGCTCCAGGGCTGGGAGGGCGATGCCATCGGGGAGCGAACGGACGATTTCCGGCATGCTTTTATGGGTGGTATTGGAAATGGCGGCGAGCGCTTCCCTGGATTCGCGCTGGGGCCCACTGCGGGTCTCGGGGTATCCAGAGCCCCAATCGACTGAGAAGAGGCGGTCGAAGATGAAACCGAGATTGATTTCGCCAGCCCAGCCATAGCCTTGGTTGAGGGCGAGAGAAACGCAGTTCCCCGCGTTGATGCGCGCGAAAAGCCAGGCGTCCAGCGGGGTGAGGAGGTGTCCGCAGACCATCCCCGGGTACTGCAGTACCGAGTTGAGATACCCCTGGCCCGTGCCGCAGCCCCCTATGGCGAGCCGGGCGATGCCGAGATGCACGAGGATCGCGGACATGAGGCCGGTGTGGGTGTAGAGAAGCTCGGGACCGTCGTCCTTGCTCTTCATTCCCGCGTTCAGTATCTCGAGGCCTCGGCCCTGGAGGGCTGCTATGATCGATCCGTTCTTGTCAGCCGCGCTGACTTCGTTTATCACTGCCACCCGCATCTTGTCCTCCTCCACCGCCTCGGTTTCCCGCGAAGGCCTGGCCGCACGGGAAGCGCATGGCTGCGCGGACCTCGCCGCGTAGCCCGCCTTCTTCGCCCCATTTTCAGAGCCCTATCCGGTGGTGTTCCTTCTGCACTTCGTCGCACCAGGAGCCGACATTCCAGCTCCCATAGACACCAAGACCTCCCAGTTCATCATCGCCCATGTAGACGGGCAGGCTGATGACGGATAGGCCGTCGTAATCGTAGGCCTCGTCCAGGGCCTTCCTGAAGGAGGCAGCATCATACCCACCCCGGAGGGACTTCACGCCCCTTACCGATCCGGCGAGGGCGGCGTAGTCTATATCCAGGGAATCCCTGGTCCTGTACTCATGCCCGTATTGGGCTTTCTGGAGTCCGGCTATGGCGCCCATGCTCCTGTTGTCGAAAATGATGATGCAGCCTTTCGCTCCATGCTCCACCCCGTCGAAAATGATCTGGGGATTCATGGTGAAGCTTCCGTCGCCGGAAAAGGCGAAGGTATAGACGGGCTTGTCGGCTATGGCCGTGCAAAGGAGCCCGCTCGCCGCGAGGCCCATGTACGACGATCCCGTGTCGGAGTAGGTGAGGCCGCTCTCCTCGTCAGAGACAATCTGGAAGCCGTTGGCCTGGACGTCGCCCGCGTCGAAGTAGCGCGCCGCCTTCTTTTCCACGGCAAAGCGGTATGCTATCTCTATGGCCGCGGGTTGGCTCAAGACCTCCCTCTTCCAGACGGGATCGAAGAGAGTGGGGCGGGCGAAACGCTTTGCCTTGAACTCCTCCCATTCGGACTTCTTGGCCGTATTGACCCGGAGCCAGTCAGAAACACCGGTTTTCGGCGCGAAGCCTTCGCGCTTGAGTCGCTCGATCCAGATGCGCAAATTGAGCTTGGCGTCGCCGATGAGGGCTACGGTCCGGTTGTAATGGCCAGCGTCCTCAGCCCTGGTGTTGAAGTTCACGACGGACTTGGCTTTCTTCCATGCTGTGCCCGAGCAGTCCCACTGGCATACGGCCCTCGCGCCTATCACGATGGCCAGATCGGCTTCGTTCATGGCGAAGTTGCCGCAGATGCTCCCCTTGGATCCGCCTACGGCAAGGCAGCGTCTCCAGGAGTAGGGCACCACTCCGCTCATCTTGGCCCCGGGTACGACGACAGCGTCCAGGAGCTCGGCCAGTTCCATGATCTCCGGCCCGCAGTCGGAAGCGCCTCCCCCGAGCTTGATGGCGATTGCCTCGGATCCTTTTACGAGAGCAGTTGCTTTCTCGTATGCCTCTTCGTCGAGGCAGACGGGAGGGGAGTATCGCGGAGGCTGGGGGAGCTCCAGGAGGTTGCACTCATCCATCACCGCCGCCTGGATGTTCATGGGCATGAGAAAGAAAAAGGGTCCGGGGAACTCGGGATTGAAGACTTTCGACGCCCCACGCCTCAGTGCCGTGAATATGGATTCGGGGGTGTGGACTTGATAGCCCAGGCCCATCGTATTGGCGAGGGTGAGGAACCCGCCCTGTGCCGCGATGGGTATCTGCTGCATGTTGGGGCCTTCGTCGTGGGTGGTCTCGTCGCCATATATATGGTAGACGCCGATACCGTTCGACGCGGATGCCAGGGACCCGGCGAAGGCGTGGAGCGCCCCGGGGCCTATCGAGGTGACGACGGCTGCCGTCTCACCGTAATGCCATTTGAGCATGGTGGCGCAGTGCGCCGCTTCGGTCTCGTTGCGCAAGTTCCACATACGCAGGGCACCGGCGGCTTCGTAGCATGAAAGAACCTCGCCGATGGCCGTGCTTCCGTGTCCGAAAACCCCTAGGTATTTCCGCACGCCCTGGTTCAAGAGACCGATCACTAAAGCTTCCGCCGTCGAGATAGGCTGGAACTGGGAAATAGCCCCCCTCTCGACCGCGCTCCTGAAGCCTCCTTGCTCGGCATAGATTCGGGCGCGAAGTTCCATCGATTCCATGATGCCTCCTCGAGCTGTCTGGATGGGGAGCGGGGAGCGAATGTTGGTTATTGTACAAGACTATTTGGCAATAGTCAATAAAATGAAGAAATGATTTGACATCCGAGCAACCAGATTGTACAATCAGCAACCAGTGATTTTCGTTTTTTCGCAAGCATCTTGCGAAAAGCCGCTTCGGCGGTCTAATGTTTTAGGAGGTAAGCACATGAAGGGAAAAAGGTTCTTCTTGGTCGCGGCAGCGTTCCTGACTGCCCTTATTCCTGCATTCGCTGGGCCCGGACTCATCGCCTTCAGCGTCTCCACGACGAGCAATCCCTTCTACGCAACTATGGCGCAGGGCGTGAAGGACGAGGCCGCAGCCCTGGGTTTCGACGTGATCATTCTGGATGCCCAGAACAAGATCGAAAAGCAAGTGGCAGACGTTGAGGACGCGCTGACGAAGAATATCAAGGTCCTCCTCATCAACGGCGTGGATGACGGTGCCATACCCCTGGCGCAGAAGGCGATGAAAATGGGAATACCCGTCATGGCCCTGCAGCGCAACCTCAATGCGGGAAACATGACGGCCTTCATCGGCACCAACAACGTCGTTTTGGGCGAGCAACTCATAAAGTGGTACGCTAGCACCCTGGGCGGCAAGGCCTCCAAGGTCCTCATCCTCACCGGCACTCCGGGAGCGGCTTCATCAGAGGACCGAATCAAGGGAATCAAGAACACCTTGCCCCAGTACCCGAACATCGAGGTCTTGAGCTGGCAGACCGGATACTACGACAGGGCCAAATCCCTGCCCGTGGCCGAAAACCTCCTCCTGAGGTTCCCCGAGGCCGAAGCCATACTATGCCTCAACGACGAGATGGCGATGGGCGCTTTGGCAGCCGCTTCATCCATGAACAGGAAGATCAAGATAACCGGAATGGATGCCAACCCGGACGCCCTCAAGGCGGTGGCTGAGGGGAAGATCTACATGACCATAGCTCTCCCTCCCTACGATATTGGGAAGATAGGGGTCCAGTTCGCGCGGGATGTCCTCGCCGGGAAGCAAGTCCCGGCGATGAAGATCATGGATGTCAGCTTCGTGACCGAAAAAAATGTCGGCCAATTCAGGAAATAGGCCAGAAATTGAGACTGGCCCCGAGGCTCCTCGAGGAGCCTCGGGGCTATCTGTCGAAGGCATTTCCAAAGGCTTTCCCGGGGTCCAGGCATTAGAGGAGGTATCCTTTTCCCTGCGCAGGGGAGAGGTGCATGCTATCCTGGGCGAGAATGGCGCGGGAAAATCGACCCTGCTCAAGATCTTGAGCGGAGCCCTCCAGCCCGATTCGGGCAGGATCCTCCTCGATGGGAATGAGGTATTCCTCAAGGATCCTGGGGCGGCCGCTCAAGCGGGAATAGCCTCCATCTACCAGGAACTGAGCTTAGTACCCTGGCTTTCCGCGGCCCATAACCTCTTCCTGGGGAGGGAGAGGTTAATAGGCCGATTCCACATGTCGCCGAAAAATCTCCAGAAGAAAGCAAACGAGGTTTTCTCGGCTCTCGGCCTCTCGCTGGATCCGAATGCGCTCGTGGGAAACCTGGGCATGGCCGAGCAGCAGCTCGTGGAAATCTCCCGGGCTTTTTCCCGGAATGCCCGCTTCATCTTGATGGACGAGCCTACGGCATCTCTCACAGAATCCGAAATCCAGCTCCTCTTCGCCAAGATCGAAACCCTGAAGAACGCCGGAGTCGGCATCCTCTATATCTCCCACCGTCTCGAGGAGATATCCCGCATTGCCGACCGCCTCACTGTCATGCGCGACGGGAAGAGCGTGTATACGGGAAAACAGGGCGAACTTTCCCTTCCCGAAATCATCTCCCTCATGGTAGGCCGACCTATAGGGAACCATTATCCGAAAGAATCGGGTACTCCCGGGAATCTGCTCCTTGAAGCAGGTGACGGAGTTTCGGGTCCAGAGGGGATAGCTCTCAGCCTGCGGGCGGGAGAGGTGGTCGGCATAGCGGGGCTCGTGGGCGCAGGCAGGACGGAATGGGCGAGGAAGATTTTCGGCGCCGATCCCGATCCGGACATGAAAATAAAGCTTTTCGGAAAAGAATGCTCGGTGGATTCTCCTCGCATGGCTCGCGACCTGGGCTTGGGGATGGTTCCCGAGAATCGTAAGGAACAGGGCCTGGTACTGGGAAGATCCGTCCTCCATAACATCACCATCACGATCCTCGACTGGCTGTCCCGCTTCGGGGTCATAGACCGGAAGCGCCAGTCCGCCAAGTCGGCCGAGTACATCGGGAAGCTGTCTATCAAATGCCCTTCGGAAGCGGCCGATATCTCAACCCTGAGCGGAGGCAACCAGCAGAAGGCTGTACTGGCGAAGTGGCTCGCCAGGGAGGGGAAGATCATCATACTCGACGAGCCTACCAGGGGGATCGATGTGGGGGCGAAGTTCGAGATGTATCAGCAGATGAACGCCCTATGCAAGGAAGGGCGAGGAATCGTCCTGATTTCCTCGGATCTTCCCGAACTGCTCTCCATGAGCGACAGGCTCTATGTCATGCATGAAAAACAATTCGTCGCCGCCTTCTCCAGGGAAGAAGCCAGCCAGGAGAAGATCCTGGAATACGCATCCGGCATCGGTCGAAAGCGCGCAGCATCGTAGGGGAGTGAAGGGATATGGAAACAAAGAAGAAGGGACGGCTGTCGGCGATCCTGTCCAGCTACGGAATCTATCTAGTCCTGTTCGTGATAACCCTGGCCATGTCTTTGGCGAACAAATCCTTTCTTACCCTCCCCAACCTCATCAACGTGGCGCGGCAGGTATCCATCAATACCATCATCGCCGCCGGCATGACCTTTATCATAATAACGGGTGGCATAGATCTCTCGGTAGGTTCTCTGGTTGCTCTCTCCAGCTGCGTGGCTATGATCGTCATAGATACGACGGGATCCTCCCTCCTCGGGATTCTTTCCGGCGTACTGATAGGCGGCATAGCCGGAGCCTTCAACGGCACATTCGTTGCCCTCGCCGGGATTCCACCCTTCATCGTCACCCTCGCCGGCCTCACCATCTACCGCGGAATAGCCCTGATCATCACGGGCGGCACGCCCATCATCAAGTTCGAGGGTGGATTCAAGGTCCTCGGCCAAGGCGCGCTCATCGGCATCCCCGTGCCGGTGCTCATCATGACCGCTGTGGTCCTGGTCACGCACTTCCTCCTCTCCCGCACCGCCTTCGGAACCCATGTGTACTCCGTGGGCGGGAACGAGGAAGCCACGCGGCTTTCGGGCATACGAGTTGGGAGAGTGAAGTTCCAGGTCTATATCATGAGCGGAATGCTCACGGCCTTGGCGGGTCTGGTGCTCATGGGGAGGCTTTCATCTGCCCAGCCCAACACCGGGGAAGGCTTCGAGCTCGACGCCATAGCTGCAGTCATCCTTGGCGGCACCAGCCTGATGGGGGGCAGGGGCACGATCTGGGGCACACTGATCGGAGCCTTCATCATCGGCATCCTCAACAACGGCTTCAACCTCATGGCCGTGGACGCCCATTTCCAGCTCGTGGCCAAGGGCGTGATCATCCTCCTCGCGGTTCTCCTGGACAGGTATTTCAAGCGCAAGAGGGCATGAACCTGTAAGTGTCTTCCGACGATACCTCTCATTCCAGAGGAGAGGTTCCAGATCCAGTTCGAGGCCAGCGTGGCAAAACCGCGTATCGCTTTCCCATGCGTCTATCCAGGCTTTCGAATCCCAGCCCCAGGAGCCAGAACGCCAGGCCGAAAGCCGGTAGGATCCATGCCATGTTCCCCCAGCCGAGAGCGTCGGCGTTCATGAAGAAATAGGGATAGCGGGAACCTCGCTCGAAGACGGGAGGCCCCAGTTCGGCGCGAGCGAGCGAAAAGACCAGATAGGCGAGAGGGTAGAGGAGCCAGAGGAGCGCGGCCCTGGCGGGAAGGCGGCCGTGGGGCATAAAAGCAAGCCAATCTCCGAAGCACATCAGGGGCACGACGTAGTGGGTGAGGATCATGGCTGCCCGGCCCGATCCTCCCATGGAGAAGAGGTAGCCCGAGAGCATGGTGGCGAAGACGAGGAAGGTGATCGTGATCCAGAGCGTGATGCCCGACTGGAGGAGGGGATGGATGGAGAAGGCCTCGCCGCGGGGGCCGAGCTTCAGGATCTGCCGTAAGGTGCCCACGCTCAGCGCGAGGGCGAGGAGGGCGGCGAAGATATTGGTCTGGGTGGTGAAATAGAGAAGGAGGACAGGGCCGCGCCCGGAAGCCGATGTCGAAAACAAAAGCCAGAGGCCGAGACAGGCGACGATTGAGTTAGTCAAGCGCCACAGCAGGGCGAAAGCGCGATTCTCCGATAGCTTCACCTTTTTCCCTTTTTTATCCGACTGTCTGGCCGCGGAGACGCTCAGGCGGGTATTCCGCCTGGGCTCAGTCGCTCACGTAATAGAGGGCCGCTTGCCCGATTTCTCGATTGGCGGACACTATGATGTCCCGATCTCCATCCTGGAAGATGAGGGCGTTGCTCGGACCAACTCCGTTCTCGATGGTAACGGCCTCGATGGAGAGGGGACTCTTTTTCGTAGCATGGAGATAGAAGAGGTGCTGGCTTCCTCGCCTGCAACCGCCGAGGAAGACGGGTTCGCCCCTCAATGTGCCTTCGACGACTACATGATAGAACTCCGAAACCTCGGGATGCTCGAAGACCTTTTCCCAGGCCCCGCCCGATTTCTTCCATACCCGGAAATATTCTCCGTGCCAGGGCTCTATGGTGGCGTATTCCAGCTCCCCGTCTCCGTCTATGTCGCAAGCGGCTATATCGCTGATGGGCCAGTCCATGAACTGCTCCATTGTCCAGTCAGCGCCGGCCGAATCCGGGGGAAGGACGGCGAAGGCTCCCTGGTCGCTCGTCACCAGCCCGCATTGCCTGCCCTTCCAGGCAGACCGGGCATAGCCGTGGTTGCGAAAGAGGCCCTCCTTGAGTACGCGCAGATCCAGGGGCTTGTCCCAGTCATCCGCCAATTCCCCAACGTAGATCTTCCCGGCCTTGGTCCAGTCGTCCCTCGTCTCCTTGCTCTCCGCAAGGGTGCAGGCGAGTACATAGAGCTTTTCGCCTGACGCGAAGATGTCGAACCTATGGATGTAGGGGAGCCTGAGGAGTTCCCTGACCTCGAATCCGCCGCCGGCCTTGGGCTTTGCCCAGACAATGCAGGCTTGATCCCACTGGAAGAGCTTGAAAAATTTTTGCACGGCGAGGAATTCCCCGTCTCTTCCCGGGATAGGGACTATAGACATCGTCCCTCCCGGTCCGTCCCATACCCGCCTGGGTCGGTCGAAGTCGGGTCCGTCGAAGGCCTCGCAGATCCCTTCGCCCTCGGTGGCGAAGAAGACGGTCGGTGTGCCTTTCACATCGAACCTGGCCACGGCATAGCATCGGTTTATTTCAGCGAGGGCCTTTTTCTCTATCCGCACGGAAGCCTCCTTCATGGGATGCACGGCTATTCCTAGCACCCGGCGAGAACCGGGGTCAAGTGAGCCGGGCCCAGCCGGGTTCAACCGCGTCCAGCCGCGTCCTGGACTTCGATTCAAGGCGATGATCCCTGGCTCCGAGGCGCGATCCGAGTCCCTATCTAGAAAAGACGAGGGCGAGGATCGCCGAGTAAGCCGTGGCAACTGCCAGGAAAATGGCCAGAGGGAGGGCGAATCGCCGTATCGTGGCGGGCAGGCCTGCATTAAAATGCTCCGCGCTCACCACCATGCATACATGGAGGGGGGAGAACATCATGCCTGCGTAACCCCATGCGCAGGCCAAGGCGATGGCCGCCTCGCGGGGGAATGGGGAACCCTCGGGAAAGAGGCCGATGACTATAGGGAAGGCGAGGCCCACATAGCCAAAGCCGACGCCCGTGACGAGGCCGGCTATGAAGGGCACGAGGGCGGCGGCAACTATACCGGGGATTCCTAGGCTCGTGAGTTCCTCGGCCGCCGCCCTGGGAAGGCCGGCGACGCCCAGGAGGGCGGAGAATATCCTTACCCCCACGAGGACGGCGAGAAGCCTGGGCGTGCCTGCGCCGATGCCGTCGCTGAAAATCGAGGCCGCCCGGCTTGAGTCCTCACCCGACCCAAGAGCCAGGGAGGCGCGAATGGCCGACCGCCAGAGATAGAGACAGCCGAGGCAGAGCCCCGCGAAAATAGGGATATAGCGTCCTATGAGCCGTTTCGTCTCCTCCTGCGCTCCTGAGAATGGGGCCAGGGCAGACCATACGAATGACACGAGGAGGTATGAGCAAAGCACTACACCCAGGGGAGCCACGCCCTCGAGAAATGGCCGTAGTTTTGGTTTGCCCAGCCTATCTTTGCCTGGGATCTCGCTTTTGGGCAGGATGAAAATGAGGCCGAGGACAAAGACCGCGAAAGGGGCGTAAATGTTGATGGCAGCCAGCTTCGCCGTCGGGTAGCCCGTCAGGGACGATGTGAGGATGAAGGCGGGGTAGAGGGGCCATACCAGTTCGAGGGTGTGCCTGAACCAGTAGTTGGCTGCTGCGAGGAATCGGCCTCCTTGGGTATGGCCTTCGTCCATCGAGGCTAGAAGGGGAGCGGAGAGTATGGCTCCTCCCGGCACAGGAAGGGTGCCGATGAGCAGGGGGGCGATCGCCATGGCCGATCTCCTGGAGGGAGCCGCTTCCACTATGGCTATCGCGAACCTGTCCATCGCCTTGGATTTTTTCATTGCCGATGAGAAAAACATGATCAGGGACATGAGGGCGACGAGGAGGATGAGGTCGGCAGAAAAGACTTCGGATGCGACCGCGATGGCCGTAGCCCGGATACCGAGCCCCCTCCAGAGGGAGAGGGCGAGGCCCCCGAGGGCGGCGGCGAGGCCGAGATGGACTTTGAAGGATGTCGCCACGACGACGAGGACGAAGACCAGGAGTATCTGGAGGAGTGCGGGGGCTGCTGTCATCCTTTTCTCTCCGCGATGGAGCCCTTCATGACAGATCCTCGGCCGCCGCCCGATGGAACCGTTCTCGAAAGGCTTGGATTTTGGGTAGGCTCTCGTCCCTGCCGAAATACACTCTGTTGGATAAGATGATGGTGGTCAGGCCCGTGGCCGGATCCCTCCAAATGGAATTGCCGACAAAGCCCGTATGCCCATAGGTTTCGCTTCCCCAGCCCGGGGCTGGTTGGGAGATGAGGAAGCCGAGGCCCCGCCTCTGGCCGTTCATCTGGATTTGGCAGCTTCGGGCCATGATGGCGAGTTCTTCCCGTATCAATCCGCCTCCGTCCAGATAGACGGAAAAGAGCTGTTCCACCGCCTCCAGGTCGGCGAAGAGCCCTGCATTGCCTCCGTCCCCACCCATGCACCATGAGCTTTCGTCGTGGACTTCCCCCCGTATCCTGCGGCCCCTCCATAAGCAGAATTCCGTTGGAACCGATTCCGCCCGCCGGCTGGGAGTCGGACAGAAGAGGGCTCTTCCTTCCAGGCCGAGCGGGGCGGCGATTTCGCTCCTGAATAGCTCGCCGAGCCTGGCTCCTCCTACCTTTTCGAGGATGAGTCCGAGGATGAGGTAGCCGGTACAGGAGTATTCTATCCGTTCTCCCGGGCGGGCCGAGGGGGCTGTGTCGAGAAGAAAGCGGATAGCCCTCTCGCGATCAGCCATTCCGGGCTCGGGGAAGAGCTTTTCCAGGGCTGGGATGGCAGGCAGACCCGAGCAATGAGCGAGGATCTGGAGGATGCTCGGCCCCAATCCGAGCGCCCTGCTTGGCGGCAGATAGGCTTGAGCCTCTCGGTCTAGGTCTATTTCCCTCCGGTCAGCCGCTTTGAGGGCAAGGAGCGCTGTGGCCAGTGGCTTGGTGAGGCTTGCAAGATCGAAGAGGGCTCGCGAATCTGGGGCGGATTCGCCAGTTTCCGGATCCAGGCGTCCTGCGAATATCTGCGAAGGAGCGCTGCGGCCCCCTCCCTCCCTGCCCCCGGGCGTATGTCCGAAGGATGCGGCGCAACATGCGAAGGTAGAGCTGTCGAGGGCGGTCGAGATGATGGTAGCGGCTCTCGGTGCGAAATCCCGCATCATGATTCGGGGTTCATCCCGCCCCCGAGCAATCCCCGGGCGACAAGCTCGGTCCTGAGATCGGAGGCATTCGTGAACCTATGGGCAATCATACCCAGCGATCGGGCGGCTTCCACGTTGACCTCGCTATCGTCTATGAAAAAGCAATGTTCCGCTTTCACGCCCTCGGCCCTGAGGATTATTTCCCAGAACTCGGGATCGGGCTTGGCTGTGCCGATGAGATGGGAGGCGTACACGGCGTGGAAACCTCGGTACATGCCCATCCTGAGGTTGACCTCGTGATGGCAGTCGATGGTGTTGGTGCCGCAAACCACCCTATACGTTGCAGCCAATTCAGATACCAGCTCGAAACTTCCCGGCTCGGGGCTGGGCGAAAAGAGATTCGCGAATAGGTCTTCCTCGGGTACGATGCCCGTGCGGGCCGAAAACCTGCGCCAGAACTCGGCACTTCCGTAAGCGCCAATAGACAGTCCGCCCAGGTCGGGGCGAAGGAGATCCAAAAGCTCGTTCTCGGCCAAGCCAAGGCGCTGCGCCATGGCCGGGATGACGTAAAAGCCCCGGATCATGACGCCTCCCTCGTCGAAGATGAAGAGCTCGATGCTCATGCTTTGCTCCCCGAATGGACGGAGGCTCCGCCAAGGAAGTACTTGGACATGCTGAAGAAGAGGATGAAGATCGGCAGGGAGGCCACGACTGCGGCAGCCATCATCGAGCCCTCGTCGCTCGTGAGCTCCGCCGTGAATTTGACGATGTAGGTAGGAATGGTCTTGAGCTCTTCCTTCTGGGCTATGAGGAGG
>DATCUA010000270.1:0-3863 GCA_036567645.1 Rectinemataceae bacterium
GGACGCCTCCGGGATTCTGCGCCGTCTGCATGGATTCCTCGAGATCATTTCCTCCGAAGGAAAATTTCCCCCTGTACGCATCCACGGCCAGGTTCGGATCTATACCGAGGTATTCGGCATAGTTCCGGATAAAGCCGACGAGATACGGCTCGCCGGGGAATCCGGTGAAGTCGTCGTTTTCCAGTTTGGCCAGGAAGCGGATACTGATATTCGTATCATCCGCTATTCGCTCGAGAGTGAGCCCCCGCTTGAGCCTGGTCTCCTGTAGCTTGGGTCCGATCCTTGCCATCTATCCTCGCTCGCTCCGTCTCATTCTACTGGAAAAGGAAATTGTTGTAGATATTGGCGCTCGCGGGGGCGTCGTAGAGGAAGCGAGCCGCCGGGATTCCCTGATTGAGGGTTATCGAAGTGAAATCGAAGGCTATCCTTTCGTTCGACACCGTCCAGCCTTCGATCCTCCGTATGAGGAGGTTCGATGCTGATACGGATACTCGTATGGTCTTGAAACCCTCGGACACCGATTTCCGCGTGAGCATGAGCTTGTGCACCATCTCGGAGGAGCCCTGGTCGAGAGGCGAGGCTTGGGGAGAGGATTCCCACGCTATGGTGTAGTTGCGCTTCATCATCGATAGGCCTTCACGAGATGCCAGGGCGGCCGCCCCCGCCCCGAGGCCAGCGCTTCCGGTTTCCTGCTGAAGGACGGCCCTGTACTGCGGAATGTACACCTTGAGGGTTGTTCCGTCGAAGACAATCACCTGGTCTGCCGGCTGGCTGAAATTGATCCTCAGGAAAGCTGGGGACTTGAAGTAGAGAACGCCGCGCATGGGCTGGCCTGCATTGGATATGGCAATCTGTGCTTCGTAGTCCTCGACGGATGCATACGCAGCAGACACCTTGGCGAAGAACTGGTCGGCCGTCAGCATCTCCTGGGCCGAAGCCAGGGTCGCGGCAAGGAATAACGACAGGGTGAGCGCGCGTCTCATGGCCTAGCTCCGCTCGAGCCGGAGGATGATGCTCGGCTCATCGGTGACGGCGGGAGGGCCGAAGTACTGGATGCTTCCAGGGAGCCTATAGTCAGATGAGAGGGCCCAATCCGAGCGAAGGGCGGCGAAAGCCTTGAAAGGCTTGCCCTCGAGTTCCACCAGGGCCTTCTTGATGACGGGCTTGTCGGCTCCATGGCGGCGCTCGATGTTCATCATGGACACGAGGGGTATCCCGCCGGGAATCCAACGTTCGGCCGGCTTGGCCAGGTCTCGTATCGTCGCTATGTAGCCTGAGCGAGAATCGGCTCCGAGGAGGCAGGCTGTGTATCCGAGGGAATAGCAGTAGTCCGCATCGAAGTTGGTGGGGAAAGCGCACCTGCCCTCATAGCCCATGAAATGGGTCTGATAGTCGAACTTGCCTTTGTAGTCGCCTCGAGCCGCCATCTGCCCCAGTCTGGCCTTCACCATAGATACGAGGAGCTTTTCAGTCTCGATCCTCGATACCTGGACATTGCCGTGGGGATCTCGGTCCCAGCAGAGCTGGGTGCGGATATCTTCGGGCAAGGAGGAGAAGAGGGCAGCGTCATCGGCTGGCAGCCTTTGTCGTATGAATTCCACTTGCTCTTTCAGGCCGGGGAGAGCCTTGAAACTACCCGAGTCTCGGGCGAGGAGTTCGTTGATCGAGGCGATGAGTCGCTTCATCTCGGGTACGAACTCGATGAGCCCTTCGGGAATCAGGACTATCCCGAAGTTTTCGCCCTTGGCAGCCCTGGCGGCTACGGAATCGGCAATATTCTCGACTATGTCGGCTAGGCTCAATCCCCGTTCTTCAACTTCCTCGGAAATCAAAGCTATGTTGGGCCGCGTCTGGAAGGCGCACTCCAGGGCAATATGAGAGGCGGACCTCCCCATGAGCCTGATGAAGTGCCAGTATTTCCTTCCTGATGGGGCGTCTCTGCAGATGTTTCCTATCAGCTCGGAATAGGTTTTGGTGGCCGTGTCGAAACCGAAGGAGGCTTCGATCCATTCGTTTTTGAGATCGCCGTCGATGGTCTTGGGCACGCCGACCACGCAGGTCTTCGCGCCTTGTGCTGCGAAGTATTCGGCGAGGAGGGCGGCGTTGGTGTTGGAGTCGTCACCGCCCACTACGACGAGGAAATCCAAATCGTGCTTCTTGGCAGTGGCCATGGCCTTGACGAATTGCTCGGGCGTCTCGATCTTTGTGCGGCCCGAGCCTATCATGTCGAAACCGCCCGTGTTCCTGTATACGTCCACGATGGTTTCTTCTATGGTCACGAAAGAATCGTCCACCAAGCCGCTCGGTCCACCCTTGAACCCGATGAGGATGGAATCAGGCGAAAGCTTCTTGAGGCAGTCGAAGAGCCCGGCGATAACGTTGTGACCTCCGGGAGCCGGACCCCCGGACAAGAGCACGCCAGCACGCAGCGCCTTTCCCGCGCCGGGATTCTTGCCCTTCGCAAAGCTGACCGCAGGCTTTCCGTACCCCAAGGGAAACATTGCCTTGAGCTTGTCCCTGTCCGCAGCCGGCTCGATGGGATCCAAGCTCTGTACCTGGATTTCCGCTACGGGGAGCCCGAGGATTGCAGGCGTCTTTGGCATATATGAATAGCGCAAATTGTGCAAGCTGGATCGCTCGTTCATAACGGGTTCGCTCCTGTCCGAAGATTCAAGCATATACTATCCGCTAGCGGGGAAAATGAAAAGCCTCATGCTCGGCCAGCCCGTGCCGATACAAGGATGGAAGGCAAATGAAGAAGACCTCGTTCGTACTATGCTCCCTCCTCTTCCTCGGCGCGGCTTTCCTCAACGCCGCCCCGGTCACCCACATCCTCCAGAAGGGGGAAACCCTCTATTCGATATCCCGCCTCTTCAAGGTTCCCTACGAAGCTCTGGCTGCGGCCAACGGCATTTCCGATCCTACTAAGCTCAAAATCGGGACTGTGCTCATCATCCCCAGCGTACATAAAGTGGAAAAGGGGGATACGCTCTATGGGATATCCCGCCGCTATGGAGTGAGCCTCGCAGAACTCCTGGAAGCCAACAAGATAAGCCAAAGCTACGTACTCAAGGTGGGAGAGTTCCTCGTGGTTCCCGGAGCGCTCGGCGAGGGCGCTTCCAACAGCCCTGCCTCGGGCGCGGCGCAGGGTCCTTCCCCAAGCGCAATCCCGGATCCTGCCCAAGGCTCCAAGCCACAGAGTCCGCCTTCGGTGGCCCCGCCTACCGCAACGGCAACGCCGGCGGCCCCACCTGCCGTCTCAACGTCGGTTTCTCCCGCCGCGAAGCCCGCCTCTTCAATTCCAGTTACCGTCTCTTCCTCGACAACGATTCCCCCTCAGCCCCCGCCCGTCGCCAAAAGCCCCAGCGTTCCCATGCCCGAGCCCCTGAAAACCCAGGAGAAGCAGGTGGACGCGGGCCTCAAGTGGCCGGCTGCCGGAAAGGCCATGTATTTGGATGGCAAGCTAGAGGGCATCATGATTCGCGTCAAGCCGGGCGAGACCGCCAAAGCCATCGCCTCGGGTACTGTCGTCTCCGCCGGGCCTTCTCGGGGATTCAGTAACGTCGTGTTCATACAGGCACGGTCCGGATATGTCTTCGTATATGGCGGCAACGAGGTCTTGAGCGTCAAGACAGGCGATAAGGTGGTTTCGGGCTCGGAGATAGGGAAAATTGGGATAGACCCCAAGGATGGAACGCCTATAGCCTATTTCTTCGTGTTCAGGAACGGACAGCCCGTCGATCCGGCCACTGCCCCGAGAGACTAGAACCGAAAATCGCCGTTCTATCCGAGGCCGATGAAACCGAGCTTCACCCGGGCTAGTATCCATGGTACGATGATATCCAGCCTGGGGCTATTCTCAT
>DATCUA010000271.1:0-3245 GCA_036567645.1 Rectinemataceae bacterium
GCGAGCCCCTCTACAGCCAGGCGGGCGGCTTTCAGGGCTGGCCCATCGGCCCCCGGGGCGGCCTCAGGTTCCGTGGCCGCCTGCGCTATCATCGGACCCAGGCCCCAGAGGAGCCTGCTGAAGCCCTCCAGGCGAGTGGCCCTCTGGTCGTAGTGCGCGGCGAAAGCCCCGAGATCGAGACCCGAGTTCCCGTCCACGAAGCATCCCAGAACCGGCTCGATGAGGCTATCGAGGCTGGCGAGCAGGTCGTCCCGAGTCCTCAAGGGGTTTTTGCGGAGCTGATGGCTTTCCCCGGGCATCGTCGCCTCACCAATACGGAGACCAGGGGATGAGAAGCCTCGCAAGGAGCTCGAGGTAGAAATAGTCTCCCCATACGCAGGATTCGTCCACTCCCCTGCCCTCAGGCTTGCTGTAGACCCCGTGCTGCAGCAGGCCCTTGCCCGGCATCCATTCTTCCACCGCGTACCCGCGCGCGAGGGAAGCCGCCATGGAGGCTGCGGCGTTCTCGTACTGACGTCGCCTCGGGTCGGCCACGGCGAGATGGGAGGCCAGCTCCAGAAGCCCGCAGGCCGCTATGGCCGCAGCTGAAGAATCCTTCTCCTCGCCGCCTTCGGTGAACGAAAGATCCCAATAGCACACCCAGTCTTCGGGGGTCCGGTTGAGGAAATAGTGGGCCAGCTTCGCAGCCAGCTCCAATAGACTCGGATCGTGCAGGTAACGGAAGCAGAGCGAAAGCCCCAATATGCCCCAGGCCTGGCCGCGGGCCCAGCAGGAGCTGTCGGAAGAACCCTGGGCCGTGCTTCCACGCAGTCCCGATCCGTTTTCTATATCGAAGTGGTAGGTGTGATAGCTCGAGCCGTCTTCCCTGAGGAGGTGCTCGTTCGCCACCTCGAGATGGCGCACAGCCGCATTCCGGTAGCGCGGATCGCCCGTCTGCTCGCTCGTCCAGAAGAGCAGGGGCAGGTTCATGACGCAGTCTATGATGATACGGCCCCTCTGGGCGGGATCGCTCAAATTGCCCCAGGCCTGGATGATGCCCGCGCTCTCGTAGTAACGCTCCATGAGCATATCGGCGGCCTTCAAGGCGGCTTCCCGCGCAGCCGCGTTCCCGGTGCATCGCCAGGCGCTCACGCAGGAGAGGGTGTAGAGGAATCCCAGATCGTGGGTTTCCACCTCTATCCTCTCGTCGAGGCGGCGCCGGAAATCCGGTATCATGGCCAGGGCCCGGGCGCTGAACGCCGTGTCCCCGGTCATTTCGCCCGCGAGCCAGAGCATGCCGGGCCAGAAGCTCGATGTCCATTCGGTGTTGGGTATGGCCTCGTACACCTGCCCCGAGCTCGCCGGCGCCGGGTAGAAGCCGAGCCCGAAGCAGCCCATGTTGGCCCTCACCCTGGACACGGCATCCCGCGCCGCTTCGAGCCAAAAAGCCCTGTCCACCCGGGGCCAGGAGTGGCAACGCTCCGGGCGGAGGAGCCCCTCGTCGAGGATATCTTTCATGGCTTCTCCCTCGCCGCCAGAGACGAGCTGGATTCGCGCACCACGAGCTGATGGTTGAGTATCACCCGCACCGAAGCCTCCATGGGTCGCTCTATGAGGCGCCCCAGGATGTCCACAGCCGTCCAGCCCGCTTCGAAGAAGGGAATCCTGACGCTGGAAACCGAGGGGCGTGAAAGGCTGGAGGCTTCGGTGTCGTTCATGCCAATGACGGCCAGATCTTCGGGCACCCGCAGGCCGGCGTCGTGGGCCATCCTGATGACCTGCATGGCCGCTCTGTCGTCCATGGCGAACCAGGCGTCGGGCGGCTGGTCAGAGTGCAAAATTCTCGCAACTGCCTGATCCAGCTCCTCTATGTCCCGGGAAGACAAGATCCCGGAATCCTGCTGAATGCCGGCGGCTTGGAGCGCCTCGTCGTATCCGCGCCTCTTGTCGCGCTGTACCCGCGAATAGCGCGAACCGTCGTCCCAGAGGGCAATGCGCCTCCGGCCCAGACTGAGGAGATGGTTCACCGCCTCCCGCGCGGCGGCGCGGAAGTCGGCCGAGACAAAGCTCCATGAGGGATCGTCTGGTATGCGGTTCACGAGAACGAAGGGAATGCCCTGTGCGGATAGATCCCGAGCTTCGGCCTCCTCCTCCTCCATCGACTTGCCTATGATCACGATGCCTCGCCTCTCGGCGGGGAAAACGGGGGGATTGCCCTTTATGTCCATATTGCCCAGGGCAGGGCTCAAGGTCACGTGGACACCGCGCTCCATGGCGCGGGCGATAATCCCCTCCACCACCTCGCCATACCCCCTGAAGCTGCCGAAGGACAGGGAAGCCGATATAGCCAGCTCGAAAGCTTGATCTGTTTCGCTGTCGACGAGAGGGTATCCCAGCCGGCGCATAGCCGTCTCTATGGCGGAAGAAAGGGCGGGACGCAGGGTCTTGCCGCTCAGGTAGCGGAACACCGAGCTCCTGGATACCCCCGAGAGCCGCACCACATCGTCTATCGTAGGGCGCTTGCGAAAAGCTGGCTGGTCCATGGGGAATGCTCTCACGCCTCGGCGATAGTGTCAATTATGATTCCAATAGTCCAATAAAAAAGAAACAATAAGTACCATGCGCCAGGGTTCGCTCCTGGCCCCTAGGTATTGAAAAACCTGTGACAGCATAGTATAGTCCTTTCCGGCATGGCTTGGAGAAGAGAACATACGCGCCCCGGGCCGAGCAGATAAGATTTGGGGAATTAGCTCAGTTGGTAGAGCGATAGGTTCGCAATCTATAGGTCGGGGGTTCGAATCCCCCATTCTCCACTAAGTCACTACCGCCAGTTGGGCGGTAGCTCTTTTAGGTAACGTGAGTTACCACTCCTAGCCTCTGAAGGGCCGCGAGGCCGCTTCAAGCTTCCAACCTCAACTCTGAGATCGAGTCTGAGATTCAGACTTCGGTCGGGTAGGAAGCGATGGAGCGTGCGAAGCGGCCCTATTCCATTCAGAAGCGCGCGAGCGCCAAGAAGAACCGTCACATCTACTACGTTCAGTTCAGGCACCCGGAGACAGGCGCGTACATGACCGCCGTGTCCTCGGGCAAGAGCTCTAAGAGCGAGGCTCTGAACTGGGCCGACGAGCAGCTCTCCTCCGGCAAGGTCATCGCCGCCGAGAAGAAGGGCATCCTCCTCGAGACCTATGCCCGCGAGTTCTGGGACTGGGACAAGAGCACCTACGTCAAGGGCAAGCTCCTCCGCAAGCAGCGCATCCACCGCTCCC
>DATCUA010000272.1:0-3192 GCA_036567645.1 Rectinemataceae bacterium
CTCGGCGCCTTGGCCGAGCCGCCCGCCGAGGGGCTGCGCCTTCCCTAGCGTGGCCCCTGCGAGCGCGTCGAGGCGTTCCCTGGTCTCGGCCCTGCAATACGGAGGGGAATAAATCGGGGCACCTGCGGATATGATTCCGGCGATCCGAGCCTCAGCGGCGCCGATCCCGCCTCCGTAGGAGGCTCCGCAGAGCTCGGCCAATTCTGGCGCTGGCTGTCGGGGCCCCGTCCAGACGAGATCGTCCGGACCAGGCTCGTCGCAAAAGAGGAAGGCTTTGCCTTCGTCCATATCGAGCAGGGCTATCATGTCGGGGAGCGCTAGCCCAAAGAAATAGAGCCAGTTGGAGTCTTGCCTGAAGGGATAAGCGTTGGCTGGGTAATTTACCGGGCTCTCGCCGTGGGCGAGGAAGAGGACGAATCCCGAGCCGTAGCCGCGCAGCTTCATCTGGTTGACGAGGGCTTCGCGCCTTCGGGAATAGGTTTGCGCAGAGAACATGGGGCAATAGTACGACCCAATGCGCCGGGGGTCAACGAAGCCCGAATGGAACCGGGTCCGCTCAGACGCGGCAGCTCTTGGCCTCTCCCTGGGTCTTCGCCCGCGTCGACATCTCTGCCTCAGCGATCCCTTCCAATAGAAGGGGATTTTCCTTCTATCAGTAAATTGCCATTTCCTCCGGATCGGATACCGTGAAACGATGGACTACGTTCGAGAGTGCTTTTCGGCCAATCTCAAGCTTCGCCGGGCTGCACTCGGCATTTCGCAGGAAACCCTGGCTGAACTCTCGGGCCTTTCCCCGGGCTACATAGCCAACCTGGAGACGGGCAGGAGCTTCCCCTCGACGCCCGTGCTGCTGAAAATAGCCGGCGCTCTCAAGGTTGAGCACTGGCGCCTTCTCGTCGATCCACGCAAGGAAGAGATCTCGTATACAAGATCCGAACTCACCGTGCTTTGGGACAGGGCAAAGGACCTCATCCTCGGCGGGAAGGAGAGTCCCTACGGGGATTCCGGGAAAGAAGAAGACAGGAAAAAGCCCTAAAGACCTCGCTCTTCGAGGATTTTCCTGTTTTTCTCGGCCGAATCGGCGTCCAGCCTGTTGATGGCCATGAAAACAACCACCCCGCAGACCAGGAGGATGGAGGGAATCAAGGCTGTGTGGAGCCGTATTCCCATCTTGGCCGAGACCGAACGGGGATCGATTGAAAAGCCGCTCAGGCTGTGGATGATCCAAAAGGAGAGGGCTTGGACCGCATAGGCCAACCTCCCCGCAAAAGCTCTGAAACCCAGATAGACTCCGTCATCCCTCCTCCCTGTCTCCACCACGATCTCGTCGATGACATCGGCCATGGCGGGGGTCATCAGCATCCAGAAGCCTCCGAAGGCCAAGCCCCAGCCGAACATCGAGATTACGAAGCCATTGTGGCTCTTCGCTATCATGAGAGGGAGGCAGAGCAGGGAGAGGGCTCCGGCGGAGAGGGCGAGAAGCTTTTGATTGGAACGTATGTAGCGCTTCAGTCCGAGCCAGACGGGAACGCCCGCCAGGGCTCCGCCGAGCATGCCGGCGAAAATCAGCGTCGTGGATCGGCCCTCGAGGAGGTAGTCGCCCACATAATGTATGGACGCGGTCATGGAGATGGTAGCTGATTGATAGAAAAAATACAGGAGAATGAAAGCGAGGAAGTTGCGACGCTTCAAAGCCTCGCCCACCTGGCTGAAAAAAGAATCCGAAGCCCTGGATGCGCCCCGTGTCTTCCGGCCGCTCGGAGCCTTGGCCTGATCCATGAAGCGATGGATCATGTCACGGGTTTCCCGGACGCCGGGGAGGAGGGTCCCGATTGCGAGAAGGCCCAGGCTGGCGAACAAGAAGGCGTTGAGCCGGTACGTCTCCGGCTTTCCGTAGCGCACGAAGAAGGTGGGGAGCACAGCTCCGCCCGCTACGCCTAGGACGCCTACCACCGTCGCTATCCCGGCCGCCTTGCTCCTCTCCGCTCCCAGGCGGAACTTGTCGGGGAAGATTGACTGGTAATTGACTTCCCACATGGAATACAGGGCATCGTAGACGCATATCGTAGCGAGGAGATAGAGGAAGATCGATGCCTGGGATTTCTCGGGAGGAGTGAAGATGAGGATAAAAGCCAGACAGGATGCGATGGCTCCCGCGAAGATCCATGGGAATCGGCGGCCGAATCTGGCAGAGAGAACGGTTGGGCGCGCAGTGAGGTAGCCGATGAGCGGGTCGTTCATCGCGTTCCATACCGAATACAGGACTATGGCCGCCGCGGTCAGGCCAGCGGAAAGGCCTATCTCCGTCTCGTAATACTTAAAGACGAGGGATGCGAAGGCTCCCGTGAAGAACTCGGCTAAAAACTTGCCCATTCCGTAGGATGCCATCACGCCGATGCCGTTTCGCTTGGTTTCCATTGCCGAAGGGTAGCCCGATTCCGGCCTCGGAGCAAGCTGGAACCCGGGGAGGAGCTCACAGGATGTTAGCTTCTCACCGATACGAAGATGAAGGGCGGATTGACCGGAACCGCTCATGCCCCTACTATCTTCCAATGGGGAAAAACCTATGCCTCGGTTCGCGCCTCCGCTCTTGCGCGACGCTTATCGGGATCCTCCTATGTGTCCTCGTTACGCCGGGCGCCCAAGACTTATCGAGGCTGGGAAGCCTGCATAACGGGCTAGAATACGCAATCCACCCCATCCTCGGCGCCTCGGAGGCATCCGTACTCCTCGTCTTCAGGGCTGGCGCCGAGGCGCAGACAGCCAAGACCGCCGGCCTTTTCAAGCTCGTGGAATCGATTCTCTTCAGGGGGTCGGTTGCCGATCCAGGCGAACCCGAGCCAGCTGGAGCACTGGAAACGCTCCAGGTGTCAAATCTAGAAGGCGGGACCTCGCTCGACCGATTCTCCATCGGCTTTTCCGTTGACCCAGCCCTTATGGGACCTTCCCTCTATACCCTAGCAGCGCTTTTTTCGGATCTCCGCATCGAGGCGGCCTTCGCCGACACCTCTTCGATAGAAAAAGCCAAGGCCGTCATGGCGATCGAACAGGGAAAAGCCCTTTCAGGAGGAGAGGCCGCCTACGAGGCGGCCTTCGCTAAGAAGCTCTTTTCCGCCGCCCCATGGAGGCTCGACATCGTGGGTTCCCCCGATATCCGCGCCGCGGCGACAGCGCAAGACCTACGCGCCCTTG
>DATCUA010000273.1:0-7063 GCA_036567645.1 Rectinemataceae bacterium
TCGCCCTCTCGAACGCCGTCATGGAGACCATATACAGACCGGAGAGCCGCCTGAAGCCCTTTGCCGCCGCCGGGCATCGGACGCGGCGAAGCCGGCGCATCTATCCGGCCCTGGCGGCGGCCGCGGCCCTGGTGTTCTTCCTCGGCATCGGGTTCGGCATATACTTCAGCCGCTACGGAAGCCCCGGCTCGGGCATGGTTACCGTGCGCTTTTCCATAGAAGCCCCCCAGGCATCGAAGGTAGCTCTCGCGGGCGACTTCACCGGCTGGTCCGACGAGGAATACGAGCTGAGGCGGGTGGGGAAAACCGGCACCTGGGAAATCCGCATACCCCTCGAGCGCGGCAAGGCGTACGTCTACAACTTCGTCATCGACGGCTCCACCTGGGTGCCCGACCCGGCCGTGCCCGCCAAGATTGCCGACGGATTCGGAGGCTCGGGCAGCCTCCTGAGGCTCTGATATGGGCAAGCTATTCGCATGGAGCCGCGCGATGCGGGCTTGTGGAGCGATGCGGTATAGCGGAGCGCCGCGGGCTTCTGGAGCGCCGCGGACCGCCCTCGTCCTGGCCATTTTCGCCGCCCTGGCCTCCAACCTTCCAGCCCAGGCCCTCGAAGCCTGGCTTGCGGCCCATGCCGCCCAGGCCTCCTATCTCTCCATAGCCGACAAGGCCAGAAGCCTGGGAGCATCGCTCGCGAAAGCGGGGCTCTCGGACTCCCTGATAGCCGACAGGCTCGCCGAGGCCTTCCGCAAGCGCGTGCCGGCGGCCACCCTGGGCCCCATACTCGAGGAAGACGCTCGGCGCTACCTGGCCCTCGCCTCCTCCATGCGCGGGATGGGACTCCTCCCCGCCGAGCCGAAGAAGGCATCGGAAGCCGTGGAGCAGGCATCGATCCTCCTGCGCGCCGGCATACCCGAATCGGCCCTCGCCGCCGCCCTCTCGCGCTCGGCATCAAGGCTCGGCCCCGGAATGGCGGCCATGGATCGGGCATTGGCCGCCCTCTCCGTGGTAGCTACGATCCAGGCCGAGTACAGGCTCTCGGAGCCCGAGCTCCTCGCCCTGGCCACGGGCCTCGTGGACAGCGATCTTGCCACGGGCAAGCTCAATTCATTCGCGACGAGCGTAAAGTCCGCTATCAAGAAGGGCCTTTCAGTAACCCAGGCTATAGAAGACTCCTTGGCCAAGGCGAGCAAGACCAAGACCAAGGCCGGGCAGGCCGAGGGATCCCAGGCGGAAAGCGACAAGGCCGAAGGCGGCAAGGCCGAGAATGGCGCCCAAGGAGAAAAGGGGAAGGAAGACAAGCCCGGGAAGCGATGAGGGCAGGAGGCGCGACGGTTCTATGGTCCTGCAGGAAGGCCTCCCGGGAAGATCGCCAAAAATCATCCTATTCACGGCCGGCTCGTCTTGAAGACAGAGCAATCTTTACCACAAGCTTTTTCCTGTCGGTTTTGATGGTCCTGCTGTCTTGTCCTCCTCCTGCCCAATAAAGCCAAGGTAGTTGCCGCGGTCGATGCCCTCGAAACTGGCCTCGGGGTAGGCAGTCTGCCATGAATCGGGTGGTCGTGATGGACGCTTCGAAAGCTTGAACTCGAAACTGGACAGGTGCCCATTCGACTCCTCGACATAATCGAGCTCGGCTCCGGTGTGCGTGCGCCAGAACCATGAAGCCCCATGCCAGCCCCTGTAGGCATTGAATTTTCTTCGCTCGCTCACGAGAAAATTCTCCCAGAGAGCGCCCTTGTCCGGCCTGAGCTCCCAATCCTTGAAATCGTCGATAAGCGCATTCCTGATCCCATTGTCGAAGAAATACACTTTTTCTTTACGTGACACCTCTTTCCTGAGGTTCTTGCTGTAAGCGCCCATGCGGAAAAGAACAAATGCCTTCTCGAGGAGGTCGATATATGAAATCACCGTGTCCGCGCTCATCGAGGTTTCCCTGCCCAGCTCCTGGTAGGAAACCTCCGAACCCACTTGGTAGGCAAGAAGACGTAAAAGATCCCGGAGCTTTCGCGGATTTCGGATGCCGCCTAGCTCGAGGACATCTTTATAGAGGTAGGCCGAACTGAGTTCCAGAAGATGCTCGACCTTGTCGGCTTTCGAGGCCATGCCGAAAAGCGCCGGGTAAAGCCCAAGCACGAGTTTTTCGGGCAACAGCCCATCGAGCTCGAAGGGCGTCATGGTCTGCCTGAGTTCGGAAAAGGCTATTGGGTACAAGGAGTAGGTCCAGGTTCTTCCCGTGAGCGCTTCCTTGGCAGTTCGGGCTATAACCAGGCTCGAAGACCCTGTCACCAAGAGCGATCCGGGGAAACCTTCGTCATAGAGAAGCTTCAATGAAAGCTCTACGTTCGGGATACGCTGTGCCTCATCGACGCACACGAGATCGATGCCGGCGATCTGACCCTGTATCCTGCGCAGATCCCTGGACGACCAGAGTTCCTGCACGCGCGGATCTTCGCCGTTGACCATGATTGTTCGGCTACCAAAACGCTCCATCACTTTGCGAGCAAGGGTCGTTTTACCGCACTGCCGGGGTCCATAGAGAAGGACGATACGTCTATCGGTCCGCAGTCGCTGTAGAATAGTGTCCGTTATGGCTCTTTCGATATACATAGTAGATGTTATAGTGTGAAATCATCGACCATACAAGATGAAATGTTGTCAATTCGACAGGATTGACGGGAAATAGTTTTGGGGAGAAGAAAGATACGTTCTTCTCATCTCTTTACCCCAAACTCTTTCCTGTCCGTCCTGATGCTCATGGCATCCTGTCCATACATATAAAAAATGCCTTGATCACCTTTTTGCATGTAAAAATGAAAGTTGTGGTTTCATTACTCCATGCATAATGCTATAATAAGGATATGATGCCCTATCATCGATGGTATGAAGCGCGGCTTCGGCGCTTCATGGCTAAACCTTTCGTCCACATTGTATTAGGCGCCCGGCAGACAGGAAAGTCTACCTTGATCAAGCAAATACTCCCTCCCGATGCTCTCGTCATCAATCTTGCCGAGCCGCAGGAACGCATGAGGTATCTCGGCGACCCGCAGGAACTGATCAGGAACTGCAGAGCGCTGAAAAAAAATGGCGAACCGCGCTATGTCTTTATCGATGAAGTACAGATGGTTCCCGAGCTTTTCAATGCAATCCAAATCCTCTATGACTCTGACAAGACAGCCTTCCGTTTTATTCTCTGCGGGAGCTCGGCGCGCAGGCTTAAAGCAACGGGAGCCAATCTGCTGCCGGGCAGGAGCATCCTGCACCGGCTCTATCCCTTGATAAACGAAGAGTATGATAGAGAAGCGAGACTCTTTGGAGAAGAATTCTCTCCCCTCATCCTCGAGCGCGCCCTGGAACGAGAAGTGAATTTTTGGCACTTTCCCGAGCGCGCACTCGAAGATCGACTCGCTTTTGGAGACCTGCCAGGGATCGCGGCTCTCGATGATATGGAAGCGAGACGGGAAGTATTACAATCCTATGCCGCGATACACCTCGAGGGCGAAATAAGAAGAGAAGCGAATCTACGTGATCTTCCCGCTTTCTTGCGATTCCTGAAGTTGGCGGCAGTCAATTCGGGATCCATGGTGAATCTGCAGGGGCTCTCGAAGGAAGTTGGGATCTCCGCCCCCACCGTGCGCGCTTACTATCAACTTCTCGAAGACATGTTCATAGGTTTTACCGTGCCATCGTTTTCCGGAAGTGAGCGGAAATCGTTAGTGTCGGCGGGGCGATTCTACTTTTTCGATATGGGCGTGAGAAACGCGTCTGCCGGCATTCGCATCGATGAATCGATCGTATCGCTCGATCCGGGACATTTTTTCGAGCAATGGGTGGGTATGGAACTCTATAGAAAACTGTCCTATGCGGGAGAAGGCCGACTCTCGCATTATCGCACCAGGGGAGGCGCCGAAATCGATTTCGTCCTCGAGCGGGACGAAGAATGGATACCCATCGAGGCTAAGTGGACGCAGTCACCTTCCCTGAAGGATGCCAGACATCTGCGTAGCTTTATCGAGGATTCGAAAGGCAGGGCGAGAAAAGGATACATCGTGTGCAGATGTTCCCGTCCGCAGCAGTTGGACGAGCATATCACGGCGATTCCGTGGCAGTTGCTGTAAGGGTTGGACAGGATGACGGGATTTACGGAATGAACAGGATAACAGGATAGAATTGGTCATGGAATCCTGCCCCCCTATTCCACACAGAGCAGGAACTGCCGTATGTTCATATGTCGTATGCCATTCCTGCTACGATCCACCTCGTCCATCGTCACTACATATTTAGGATAGTTATCGGGAATCCTTTCCAGCACTGAGAATTCTCTTTCGATGGTGTCTTCGCTCGCCAGAAGATAGGCCACCTGCACGTACAGTTTTTCGTTTCCTTTTTTGGCCGAAAAATCCACCTCGGCCTGAGCTCGTTTCCCTATCATCACTTCATAGCCTTTCCTGAGAAGCTCTATATAGACGATATTTTCCAGGGTCTGATTGATATCTCTCTGGTTATTGCCGTAGAGCGCCTCGCGTATGCCATGATCGGTCAGGTAGATTTTTTCCTGAAAACTGAGGAGCCTCTTGCCGATCAAATCCTCCCTGGGAACGAGATGAAGCAGGCAGGCTTCCTGGCAGTAGCGGATATAGTTATAGAGCGTTTCGCTCGACAAGCTTCTTTTTTCGTTTTTGAGGTACTGGACTACCGAGGCGGACGAGAAGGTGTTCCCGACATTGGCGACGAAAAACAGTATCAGTCGCTCGAGCTGGTCGATATCGCGAATTCTGTTTCGCTGTGCGATGTCCTTGAGGATTATGGAATCGAAGATATCGCTCAGGTACTGCCGCGCCGATGCGGCATCGATGGAATGCTGGTACAAAAAGGGCATGCCGCCCATGACGAGATAGCGTGCAAAGACTTCAGCCTGGTTTATGGGCACCTTTTCTTCTTCGTAGCAGTCCAGTACTTCCCTGAAGGAAAAGGGATATACCTTGATCTCGACATATCTACCTCCCAGGTAGGTGGCCAATTCGCCGGACAGCATCTTCGCGTTCGAGCCGGTGATGAATATGTCGATATCGAAATCGATCATGCAGGAGTTGACGAGCTTTTCCCAGCCTTCAAGTTCCTGGACCTCATCCAGGAACAGATACAGCCTGCCTCTTTCGCTTCCGGCGCCGCTCTCGGCGACCTCTTTAATGTGGGAATAGGTCAATTCGCGGCTTCCGACATAGGGTTCGATAGCGGATTCAAAATTGATGGAGAGGATACGCGAGGGCTGTATGCCTTTTTGCAGGAGGTCCTGCCGAATGAGTTCCAGAAGGACGGTCTTGCCACATCGCCGCATCCCCGTAAGTACTTTTACGACAGGGGTATTTATGAAAGGGCGAATTTTCTTCAGGTAGGTTTCTCTTCGTATCATAGTGAGAAGTATAGGACGACTATATCGAAATTGCAAAGATATTATTTGCATTGCTTTCGTTATATCGAAATATATCCTGCGGATTCTATCAGCGTATTGCTTTCGCCTTTTCCACATCCATCGCATTCGCTTTTCTTTGACAACCCAAAGGTCATAGTGTAGCATCTCAGTATGGTTTTTATTTTATCGATACAGGAGAATCGAATGGCGCTCAAGAAGCTGTGCATCGTCCTCGTCGTGTGCCTCGCGGTAGCCGCGCCGGCCATAGCCCAGGGCTATGATGCCGACGTGATCGTGGTAGGGTCGGGGCTGGGGGGTCACTCTGCAGCGTATTCAGCCCTGGAGAACGGCGGAAAGGTGCTGTGGATAGAGAAGAATCCCGTTCTGGGCGGGTCCACGGCGATAGCCACGGGCACCTTCGCCGCTGTGGGAACCCAGTTGCAGAAGGAACGGGGGATAGAGGACTCTGAGGAGCTGTTTATCCAGGATATCAACCGGATAGGGCACGGAAAGGCCGACCAGAACATCCTGCGCTCCTTCGTGGAAAAGGCTACGGCGGTGTGGGAGTGGTTCGTAAAGGCGGGCTTGCCGGTGGATACCAAGCGCGGGCCCTTCTTCGATCCGTCCCACAGCACCTACAGCGCGGCGCGCACCTATGTGCCCAACCCGAACAAGTCCAGCATCTACACGGGCGTCCTCTACGACAAGATGCAGGCCTACAAGGATAGGCTGACGATTCTTCTGGGCACAAAGGTGGAGAAGCTCATTGTGGAAAACGGCAGAGTTGCCGGGGTTCAAACGATTTCCGAGGCGGGCACAGCGACATATCGGGCCAAGGCTGTCATCCTGGCAACGGGCGGCTACGGCAGCAACCGGGAGATGATAAAGAAGTATTCGCCTAAGTACGCCGAGACTATGACGGTGACCCTGCCCTTCGCCACGGGCGACGGGCACAGGCTGGCCGAGGAAGTGGGCGCTCAGCTAGTGCACATGGACTATATCTGCGCCTATTTCGGCGGCATGCCCAAGGGTCCAGGCCAGTACGCGATAGGCTTCGGCGACCTCACTTCTGGGGCGGCGGATGGCTGGAAGGGCGAGATCTGGGTGAACAAGAGGGGCGAGCGCTTCATCAACGAGGACGACAGCGACGAGGATCCGAGGGAAGTGGCCCTCAACGAACAGCCCGACCTCGAGAGCGTGATCATCTTCGACCAGGGCATGGTGGACATGAACAAACGCTTCCCCATAGGAAATTTCGACAAGCGCCTTGTGGAAAATTCATTCGCGGTCAAGAAGGCCGACACTATCGAAGAGCTCTGCGCGGCTTTCGGCCTGCCCGTGGATCAGGTGAAGCGCGAGATAGCCGCGGCCAACGCCGACTTCGCCAAGGGCAGGGTGGACCGCTTCGGCAAAAAGCCCGCGGCGGCCTTCGGCAAGGGTCCGTATTACGGCATCCTCAACCGCGGAACCATCTTCATGACCCAGGGCGGGGTGAAGACGGACATCGGCATGCGCGTGCTCGACAGCCAGGGCCGCTGGATACCCGGCCTCTACGCCGCCGGCGAAGTCCAGGGCACGGCCCAGTGGGGCGGCTACGGCATGGCCGGCGGCACCGGCAACGCCCCTCCCCTGGTTTTCGGCAGAGAGGCGGGG
>DATCUA010000274.1:0-4085 GCA_036567645.1 Rectinemataceae bacterium
GAGCGCGGCGTAGGATGCCTTGCTCTCCTCGATGGCGAAGGTTTCCAGGTTCAGAATCCAGCCCCTCAGCCTCGCCTCACCCACGAGCCAAGGCAACCAGGCTTCCATTCCGGACAGGTGTTTATGGTCCCGGAGCGGACCTGCGTCCACGAGACTTCCGCCCTCGCGCGCCGCCGAGTGCAGGTGGATCTCGGCTAACCTCCCGGCTCGCGCTTCTATCCAGGTAGCCGGATCGATTCCGTCCCTCATGAGCCTTCCTGTGTCGGCGCAGAGGGATATGCCCGGACGAGAGGCTTCGCAGGAGGCGAAGTCGGCCGATGATTCGGCGCCCGTATACTCCAGGGCAAAGCGGCTTTCACCGGCAGCGTCCAGGCAGGAATCGAGATTGCGGTTCCACGCGCTTCCCGATCCGGGATGGAAGACGTAGAGCTCCACAAAGTCGTGCGTGGCGCGCACGAGATCCTCGGTGCCGGCCGGAAGGCCCTCGGGCAGATGGAGGCTGAAATCGAATCGACCCGAATAGGACGCTATGCGCTCAGCCTCGGAGAAAAAGTCGCGCTTGGATCGATCGTCCCAAGAGAAGAAGAGGAGCTCGACGCCTTGTACCCAGGATTCGAGAGAGATGAATTCCAGGTTTTCGAGCCAGGTGCCCGGCTTCTGCCAGGAAGGGACGAAGATTCTCAATCGCCACGCTCCGGCGAGCTGCGCTCCGGCGACTTGATCGGGAGGGGTATGCCCGCAACCATGAGGAAAACCTGGTCGCAAGCCGAGGCGAGGAGGGTGTTTATCCTGCCCAGGGTTTCGCCATAGCGCCGCGAGAGGGGGTCAGCTGGCACGAAGCCCAGGCCCACCTCGTTGGTGACGATGACGATATCCTCGGGCAGGCGGGCCGCTAGGGCGTGCGCCGCGTCCCAGATTTCGGCTTCGCGGCCGTAATGGAACATGTTGTTGAGCCAGAGAGGCACGCAATCGAGGATCATCCGCTCATTCAGGGCACCGAGGATGTCGAGCGGCTCCTCCAAGGTTAAAAAGCGCCCGGAGCGCTCGGCCCGATGCCTGGATATCCGCTCGGCCATTTCTTTGTCGAAGGCTTCGGCCGTGGCGAGGAATATCCTGGGCTCGGGGAAATCCAAGCCCAGCTCGAGGGCGTAGGACGACTTCCCCGATTTGACGCCGCCGGTTATCAGTGTGCGCATAGACTCGCAACCTCGCTCAAGCCGAGTCCGCGGATGCTAAGCGTAGGGCCGACCAGTCCTTGTCCAGGGCAAAAACCACGAAGAACCTCCTATGCCTTGGCTAGGCGTTTTCTCCAGGCATCCGTCCCGTGCACGGCCACGATTTCGCCGAAATAGGCGCGATGGTAGTCTTTCTTGGGGTAGTTGGCTTCTATGGACGAGTCGAGGAAATGAGAAGGATCCAGGTCTTGCCAGTAGAGCTTTTTACACTCCACGACGAGTTCGGCCTCGGCGTAGCAGGGCGCGGCCACGAGGCTGGAGGCCATGGGCGTGAGTCCCGCCTCGGCCGCCTTGTCCCTGTCCCTGCCGGAGATCGAGCCCATGAGACTCATGGCCTTCTTGAGCTCCGGCGGGAGAACGCAGAGGGTGAAGCTGTCGCCGGATTCCATAAAGCCATAGGTGTAGCGGCTAGGCCTGACTACAACCTGGAAAAACGGCTTGTTCCAGATTTCGCCCGCCGATCCCCATGAGATGGTCATGGAGTTGAAGGCCCGGGGACCGAGCCTGCCCGCAGTGAGGAGGAGCCAGCGCTCGGCAATGACCGACCGCTCGAAAGAGAAATCGCCAATCGGTATAGGATGTCGTTCCATGGTTTCAAGAGTAACCTGAAGCCTGCCCCCGGGTAAATCGGCATCCCGCGAAAGCCAAATCCGGAGTACAATGGGAGAATGCAGAAGAAAGCTGATGGACAGAGCTACGCTCCAAAGGGCAAGGCCGCCCCGGTATGCGCGCCCGGCGAGTTCAGAGTGGGCGTGGTCGGGCTCGATCATGGGCACATCTACGGGATGTGCAACGGGCTTTCGGAAGCCGGGGCAGAGATAGCCCTGGTATGGGATCCAGATCCCGCGAAGGTGGACGCCTTCATCAAGGCCTTCCCTTCGGCTAGGCGTTCCGGGAGCGAAGGCGAAATCCTTTCGGATTCGGGCATAGATCTGGTGGCGGCGGCTCCCCTTCCTTGCGACAGGGGCGCCCTGGGTGTCAGGGTTATGGAGGCGGGAAAGCACTATTTCTGCGACAAGCCCCCCCTCACCACCATGAAAGACGTCGAGACCGCTCGAAGGGCGGCGGCAGCCACGGGCAGGATCTTCGCCGTCTATTATTCGGAGCGGCTCCACGTGGAGGCTTCGGTTCTGGCCGAAAAGCTGGTACGCGAGGGGGCGATCGGAAAGGTCATCCATATCGTCGGCATGGGGCCGCATAGGATCAATCTGCCCACGCGGCCGGCCTGGTTCTTCGACAGGGCAAAGTATGGCGGCATTCTCGTCGACCTGGGCTGCCACCAGATCGAGCAGATCCTCTTCTTCGCGGGGGCCAAGACGGCGAAGATAACCGCTTCCAGGGTCCATTCGTACAAGTATGGCCAGTTCCCGGATTTCGAAGACTTCGGAGACGCATCCCTGGTAACGGACAACGGGGTTGCCGCTTACCTCTCCGTGCACTGGTTCACGCCCGACGGCCTGGGAGCATGGGGAGACGGCCGCACCTTCATACAGGGCACCGAAGGATATCTCGAGCTGAGGAAGTATATCGATGTGGCCGCCGATCCCGAGGGAGACCACGTCATCCTCGTGAACCGCGAGGGCGAGCATCACTATAAGGCCGCGGGGACATGCGGATTCCCATTCTTCGGGCGGCTCGTGCGAGACTGTCTGGACGGCACCAGGAACTCCCTGGACCAGGATTTGGTTTTTTCCGCGATCGAACTGGCCATCGAGGCCGAAGCCGCGGCCCTCGCGGAGCGTTCGATCCGGGGAGGCGCGCGATGAAAGACATCCTTGCCGGGCCTGTGGGCGCTCCGCCCGACGAAACCGCTCTCGAGGCCTGGATGTCCGAGCCGAGCCCCAGGGCAATCGAGGTCCTGAGGAAGCATCCGGGAGACATCGTCGTGCTAGGAGCGGCGGGCAAGGTGGGCATAACTCTGGCTATGATGCTCGCGAAAGCCGCCAAGGCGGCCGGGACGGGAGCCGCGGTGCGCGCCGTCTCGAGGTTTTCGGACCGGTCAGCCGCCGAGCGGATGGAAGACGCGGGTGTCGAGGTAGTCAAGGCCGATCTCCTCGACTCCGGACAGGTCGATGACCTTCCCGAAGCGGCCAACGTCTTTTTCCTCGCGGGGCGAAAGTTCGGTACGACGGGCGCGAAGGAACTCACCTGGGCGACCAACGTCCTCGCTCCGGACCTCGCCGCGAGGCGCTACCGCGGATCGCGCATCGTAGCCTACTCCACAGGCTGCGTGTACGACTTCGTCCCGGCCGCCTCGGGAGGCTCCGTGGAGACCGACGAGCCCAGGCCCACGGGCGAGTACGCGCAGTCGGCACTGGGCAGGGAGAGAGTCTTCGAGTACCACTCGCGGGCCTTCGGAACCCCGGTTTGCCTTTTCAGGCTCAACTACGCCGTAGATCTGCGCTACGGCGTGTTGCGGGACGTGGCCGACAAGGTATTCTCGGGCCAGCCGGTGGATCTCGGGGCGGGGAACCTCAACTGCATCTGGCAAGGCGACGTGCTGGAACGTACCATCCTCTGCCTCGAAATCTGCTCGAGCCCTCCCAGGGCTATCAATATCACAGGGCCCGAGACTGTGTCCGTGCGCTACCTGGCAAAGGCTTTCGGCGCCAGGTTCGGCAAGCCGCCCGTCTTCCAGGGGGAGGAGAGACCCGATACGCGGACCTATTTGAGCAACGCGGCCGTATCCTTCCGCCTTTTCGGCTACCCCCGGATAGGGCTCGAGGAGATGATCGACCTCACGGCCGAATGGATGAAGGCGGGCGGCTCTTCCCTGGGAAAGCCCACCCATTTCGAGGTGAAGGACGGGACATATTGAGGCGGCGCGGGGGCGCGAAAGCGGCGCCGAGC
>DATCUA010000275.1:0-2926 GCA_036567645.1 Rectinemataceae bacterium
GAGCCTCGTGTCCCAGATCTGGCGCAAGGCGATCTTCATGTCGCGGGATGCGAGGTTCTTGGCCTCGTAACTCACCTTGAATCCGTCGAAAACCCTCGAGGCTGTGGATCTGGCGAATTCTACCTTCTGGATGAGGGAGAAGATGGGCGAGGCGTACTCGATAGCCACGCCGTTTCCCGATCTTCTGACCGAGATCTTGTATTCTGTCGTTTCGCCGAGCTTGATCCTGCGGCCATCCACGGAGAGTGCGAGAGCGCTGGTCCTCGCGTCCGTGTCGAAGAGGAGGGATTCGTACACCGATCCCTTCACGGTGGTCAGCCTATAGAGGGCGACCCTCCCGTTGAGATCGTCCACCTTGATCCGGACGAGGCCTTCACGCAGATCGAGGGCTGAGATGCCGAAAACGGAGAGCATACACGCGAAAAGGAGGATGAGCCGCCTCATTTGGAGACCTCCTCGGCGAAGCGCGCCAGGGCTGCCGCGAGGAGTTCGAGGCTTGTGTTCTTGGCCGCGAGCAACTGGCGGAGCTTATTGGCCCGGGCGAGCTCCAGTTCTGCCCGGGTGGGCCCGGGCGGGACGGGCAGAGGATCCTTGCCCTCTGCGTAGAAGCGGGTATCCCTCGAAGAAGAGAGCCCATAGGCGGATCGAAGTGCCTGGGTGAGAGCGAATCCCCTCTCCATCCTCATATCGCCAAGGATTTCAGCAGTCTCTGATTGCCAATCCCGGCGCGATGCAAGCATTTCTGCATAGGCGGAATTCCTCGATTCGGCGGCCCTCCGCTCCTCTAGGCCCATGATCTCGAGCCGCAGGAGTGCAAGATTGCGAGCATGTCCTTCGGGTGCCATGCGGGCGAGGCCCTGGAGGATTTCTAGCGCTTCTCCGGCCTTCCCCAGGCGGTACAGGCACTCGGCCTTCCAATAGAGTGCTGCTTCGCGGGTTCCGCCCCATGCGGCAGCGGAGGGATGAGCGGATGCTCCTGCGGCTTTCCTTTCGGATTCTGAGGGCAGAAGGGAAAGGACATCACTAAACCGGGATGCGGCGAGGGCGTAGTCGGCCTTTAGGAAGGCAATACGACCGAGCTGGTAGCCGAGTTCTGCCGATTGAGGTGCCGATGCGCCAATGTTCAGGAATGCCTGAGCCTTGGCCTCGGCGTCGCCGAGCTCCCGGGCGTTCACCCTGGCGAGTATCTCCATGTAGGCGGCTTCGCGCCTGAAAGAATCCCTAATGGGATCGGCGGCATCGGACAGCCCCTCTTTCGGCTCGGCCAGGGTCGCGAAGGCTTGTGCCGAAGAAACGAATTCGCCTCGCTGGTAAAGTTCGAATGCTTGCGCGAAGAGGATGCTCTCGGGATGCGATTTTACGCCCTGACCGCCCGCTGATGCGGCATCCTGGGCGAAGAGCGAAAAAACCGCGAGCAAGCCCGCAATCGACAATCCTAGCTTTTTCATTGCCCAAGCCATTTCTGCACGCTCCGTTCACTTTATTAATTTCACTGCGCCATGATGCCATTTCGCAGAGATAATATCAACGATCTGAGCCTGATGATCCGAAAGATTTCAAGGCCGTTACGAAGTCGGCTGGTGACTCGGCCCGGAAAAAAGCCGATCCTACTACAAGGATGTCCGGAGTCCGCCGCCCGATCTCCCCGATCGTCTGCAATCCGACTCCGCCGTCTACGGCCACCAGGAAGCCTAGCCCTTCTTCGCGCCTGATCTTGACGAGATCCTGCACCTTGTCCAGGCAAAAGGCCAGAAGGGCTTGGCCACTGTAGCCAGGATCCACGGTCATGACGAGCACCAGATCGATGAAGGGGAGGAGCGGCCGGAGGCAGGAGACGGGAGTGGATGGGACGATGGATATGCCAGTCTTGGCCCCTGCCTCACGAATCTTTTGCGCAAGCCTGTGGGAATGGACACAAGCTTCCAGATGGAAGGTGAGCCAATCGGCACCGGCGGCTATGAATTCCTCCGCATGGCGCTCGGGAGTCATGGTCATGAGGTGGACATCGAGCTCGAGACTTGTCCTTGCCTTGATGTCCGAAACCATCTTGGATCCGAAGGTGATCGGGGGTACGAACTGTCCGTCCATCACATCGAGATGTATCATGTCGGCACCGGCGGATTCCACCATGCCGAGCGCCTTGGATATGTCGGCGAAATCCGCCGAGAGGATGGAAGGGGCGATGAGAGGGAATCCCATGCCGCATGCTAGCACAGTGCAGATATTCGACGCTAGCACCGCACCTGGTGTGGCTCGATTGCGGGGATAAGAGGAGCCGGGCCGAAACCGATCGCCGATTGACGCAGGGATGAGCCATCGGATACTATCATATGCTACAGCGATGAATGAAATCGGGATCACGCAGTGAACCAGGACCGTGTTCAAGGACTCCTGGCCCTAGGCTACGAGTGCCTCAAGAATGCCGATCTGGAATCGGCCCTCTCATACTTCGATCAGGCCCTCAGAGAGGATTTCGAAGACGGCGAGGTTCTCTACGCTCTGAAATGCTCAGGTTTCTGGAAAGAGCGGCTTTCCCCCGAAGCCTTGCCCGAGGATCCTTTCGCCAGGGGGGACAGGGTGCTGGGGACCTGGAAGACCTTCAAGGTATTCCTCTCCAGAATTTCGGGCGGATATGAAAGGGCATCCTACGCCTTCAAGCGTCTCGTGTTCGGGATAGCCCTCAAGGCCTATCTTTCCGTACCCGAAGAGAAGCGGCCCAACCCGGACCCAGAACTCGAGTTCAGGCTTGGACGCTGCAGGAAGGCTCTCGGAGACTACACGACCGCTTCGGCCCATCTCGCGAAAGCCTCGGCTGGAAGGAAGGATTGGGCGCGTTGTCTCGCCGAGCTGGCAGACTGCAGGGGTCTCTCGGGCGATGCCGCCCTCTCCAAGGCGGGCTTCAGGGAGGCTTTTTACCTGGATCCGC
>DATCUA010000276.1:0-6109 GCA_036567645.1 Rectinemataceae bacterium
GATGCAGATTGCAATGAGGGCAATCCTTTTCGGAAAGGATCCAGGATTCCCTCTCATCTGGCCGGCGAGGGATCCACGCGTATTTCCACCGCTATGGACGCTCCATTCTTAGGGTCGATCCCCAGAGGATAGAAGAAAAGCCGTGAGCCAAGAGCCAGGCTCATCGACTGGAAGCTCGTATTGAAAGCGAGTGAACCGTCGGCCTTCTGAACCCAAACCTGACCCTGGACCAGGAGATCCACCATCTTGCCCTTGGCCTCCATGGGGACTATCTGTATGAGCGCAACTACGTTCTTTCCCACGAGGCGCAAGTCGAGCGGAGCGGCATAGGGCAATTCGCGCACCAAGGCTTCGGTCCAAGCAATGCTCTCGACGCTTTGAGGAGCCGAGGATTCGGATTTCGACGATCCCGAGGCCGATGACTGGGGACTCTCGGAGGGCTTGGACTGGAGCGAAGCGACCATGGCAGGACTCAGGGAAAATGCGGAGCGGACTCTGAACACCAAGGCGCCCTTCGCAGGATTGTCCTGGCTTGGGGACTGGGCCAGGGAGGGCTGGGCGCCAGCCGAGACAAGGCCCGTCAGAAGGGGCACGAGCACCCAGATCGGCATAGCCGGCTTTCGGGTCATGGCTTTACCGCGCCCTCGGAGCGATTTCGGCGGCTGGTTCAGCGGCTGGAATCGTGTTCGAACCTGCGCCAGAAGCCGCGCCCAGGCTTGATTCCGCTTCCGACGAAGGCGCCGCGGCCGATACCGTGGCCGGCCCGCCAGGCTTATCCTCCAGCGCCGTCACTGCCGTGACTACCGGTTCTCCATAGAGGCTAAAGGTAGAACCCGGAGGGAGATCTATCATCATAGGCTGGTTGGCGCTTCTGCTCGCGTATTGGAGGATTGCCTCGATAGGGATGTCCCTCGCCGAATAGCTCCTGGAAGCCGAAACTCGCGCCGTCGCCGAGGCCGAAAAAGCCAGACTGCCCGCGGCTATGGAAAGGGCGACGAGGAGGAGGGCCGCTCCTGCCGCGAGGTATGGCAGGGGCAGGGAGACGTGGCGATCCATGAAACCTGGGACGGCTTTTCGCAATGCCGGTGAACCGACCATCGTCTTTCCCTGGAAATCCAGGGATCTGGCTATTCGCTCCTTCGCAGCAGAAAGCCTCGAAGTATCCCAATCCTGATCGGCCAGGAGCAGGGAGCGCAGTCGAGCCATATCGGCCACCTTCCCAGCGCACACCTGGCAGTGGGCGATGTGCTGCTCCAGCCTCTCCTTCCACGGCGAGGGCAGTTCCTCGTCTATATAGCTGGACAGGATCTGCTCATCGGGACACATCTTTGCATCCTCCGTTCATCCTCGCTAAAAGAGCTTCCCGTGCGCGGAAAGCCCTGACCTTCACATTGCTTTCGCGTATGCCCAAGGCCTTGCCTATCTCCTTATAGCTCATCCCCCCATATTCCTTCAAAATCAATACCAGCCTCAGCTTTTCTGGCAGGAGGGCAAGCTGACCCTTGACGGCTAATGCCTCCTCAGACCTCAGCATCTCTTCCTCGGCGGACGGTTGTACGCCAGCCTCGCTGCCTATTTGGCTCAAGGAAATGGATCCTGCTTCGGCATCCTCTACCGACCTGCCCTCGTTCCTCCACCAACGCTCATAGGCCTTGATTTCCCGTCCCTTGCGCTTCGAATAGTTGATGGCCCCGTTCTTGACTACCCGGATCAGCCAATACTTGGCGTCGGCGGCAGTAGGAAAGGCCATACGTTTTTCCACAAGCTTTCCGAAGGCATCGTGCACCAGATCCTCTGCAGCTTCAGTAGAGCCGGCTATGCGCGAGGCGATCCGAAGGAGCATATCCGCGTTGGACTCGTAGATAGACTTGAGATCGAGTCCTTCCGCTCCTCCCCCAGATGATAACAATGCTCCCTCCGCCTCGTTACGGCTCCATCAGCCGAGTTTCTTCCAAATGCTTCCGCTCGGCCTGTCCTCGATAGCAATACCTTCTTTTTTCAAGGCATCGCGGATCGAATCGGCCGTGGTCCAGTCCTTCCTCGCCTTGGCTTCTGCTCTCTGGGCAACCAGGGCTTCGATCCTCGCGGTTTCCGCCTCATCGAGCAGAACCGCCTTCGGCTTTTCGGCAACGGCAAGGCCCAAGCCCAATACGGCATCCATGTCGAAAGCTACTGCGAGGGCTTCGCGAGGGGAGATTGAGCCGTCGCGCAATACGCCCCAGAGTTCGGCTAAGGCTCGCGGAGCCGAAAGATCCTCGGCGAGCGCTTCATCGAAAGCATCGAGCCTCGCGCGGGCTGCCGGGCCGAGTTCCATCGAATCGGGCCTGCCCAGGCCGCTAGCCGGAGGATTCGAGCCCCCCGCTGAACCGGCCTTGGTCTTCAGGGTCTCGCTAAGAAAGATCACCCGATCGAGGAGAGCGGCGCGGGAGGCCTTGGCCTGCTCCATGCCTTCCCAGGAAAAGCTCAGCTGGCTTCTATAATGCGCGCCGAGGCAGAAATACCGGTAATCGAGGGGAGAAAAGCCTGAGTCGACGAGGCTCTGCAAAGTGAGGAAACTCCCCTTGGATTTTGACATCTTGCCCTTGTCCAATACGAGGAATTCGGCGTGGAGCCAGTAGTTGACCCATTTTTTACCCGTAGCCGCTTCAGACTGGGCGATCTCGTTCGTGTGATGCACTTGGATGTGGTCTATGCCCCCGGCATGGATATCGAAGCTTTCGCCCAGGTATTTCATGCTCATGGCGGAGCACTCGACATGCCAGCCGGGATACCCTCTGCCCCAGGGGCTGTCCCAGACCAGGGCCTGGTTTTCGAATTTGGATTTGGTGAACCAGAGCACGAAATCGAGGGGATTGCGCTTGTTCGCGTCCACCTCTATGCGCGCTCCCGCTTTTAGCTCGTCCAGCCTGAGCCCCGCCAGCTCCCCGTAGCGCGGGAACTTGGAGACATCGAAATAGAGATTGCCCCCGGCGAAGTAGGTATAACCGCCCTTCTCTATCCGCGAGATGAGCTCGATCATCTCTCCGATATGCTCGGTGGCCTTGCAGATCACGGTGGGCCGTTCGATTCCCAGGCGATCCGTATCCGCGAAGAAGGCGTCGGTGTAGTAGGCGGCTATTTGGAGGACTGTCTGGCCGCGCTCAGCGGCGCTTTTCACCATCTTGTCCTCTCCCGTGTCGTCGTCGCCAGAAAGATGGCCCACATCCGTCACGTTCATCACATGGCGCACTTCGTAGCCGAAGCGGCGCAGAGTTTTCACCAGTATATCTTCGAAAATGTAGGTGCGCAGATTGCCGATATGGGCGAAGTTGTACACGGTGGGACCGCAGCCGTAGAATCCCACTTTACCAGGCTGTATGGGACTGAAAGCCTCGAGCTTCCTGCCGAGGCTGTTATAGAGCCGGATCTGTCGCATGGCTTTCCTTCCTCGGCGGGCTTGCAATCGGCTCTCGCCGTCGACAGTATATGGACGACCATGCAAAACCTA
Source organism: Rectinemataceae bacterium (assembly GCA_036567645.1). GTDB lineage: Bacteria > Spirochaetota > Spirochaetia > Treponematales > Rectinemataceae > JAPLSO01. The sequence goes on from DATCUA010000276.1 coordinate 3,488, forward strand.
TGGCAAATCGCGAGAAAAATCAATATCGGATCGGGAAGCATACGCTTCGGCGAACCCATGTCGCTCCATACCAGCTTCAGGATAGGTGGCCCTGCGGATCTCTACATCTGTCCAGCCGATCTGCGGGGCCTGGAATCTGCGATCGAGACGCTTCGGGACGAAGGAGTGCCCAGCTTCATCCTGGGAGGAGGAGCCAACCTCCTCGTGGGCGACAAGGGCATACGCGGAGCCGTCTTGGATATCGGTCGGTTGCGTGGCCTGGAGCACCTCGAGGATGGAATGCTCGTCCAGGCGGGCTGTCCGGTGGACCTCGCCTGCGAACAGGCGCTCGCCTGGGGCCTTTCTGGACTCCAGGATTTCTACGGCATGCCTGGCAGCGTCGGGGGGGCCATATTCATGAACGCACGGTGCTACGAGCGCGAATTCTCACAGCTCGTCCGCGAGGTCACTGTCCTCGGCCCAGGAGAGACCAGGAAGCTCTCGATCCAGGATCTAGGCCCCTGGTCCTATAAGCGCTCTCCCTTCCAGCAGGGAGCTGCATTCGAGGGCTTCGTCATACTCTCCGCATTGCTCGCCCTCGACTCTGGATCGGGGGACAGAATAGGCAGGGCCATGCTCGCCCGGAGGGCGGATCGTGTCTCCAAAGGCCATTACGAATACCCTTCGGCCGGATCGATATTCAAGAACGACCGAAACTTCGGCAGGCCTACGGGAGCCATTCTCGACGAGCTTGGCTTCAAGGGGCGCAGGATCGGAGATGCCGCAGTCTCCCCCAGGCACGCCAACATCTTCGTCAACCTCGGATCTGCCACGGCGGCAGATATGAAGAGGCTCGTCCAGGCCGCCCAGGAGGAAGCCGAGCGCGCTTTCGGCTTCTGCCTCGAACCGGAGGTTCTCTTCGTAGGGGAGTTCTAGATTGGCTTTCTTCCTCAGATCCTAGCGCCTATGCCCTAAACGCCGCGCAACTGCGCCCAGGGCATTCGCTTCGGGCTTGCCTTCCCCCCTACCCCCATCTAAACTTGGATCATGTTCTCGGTGAACGAGCCCGCTGGCATTCTCGCCATCGTCCTGGCCGCTGCCTTTCTCGCTCCGCTTTTAGCCGACGTGGCGGGTGTCCCGATTTACCTCACTATGACCCTTGCCGGATTCATCCTCGGCCCGTCCGCCCTTGGCTTTATCGAAGCCAATGTTCTCCTCCAGGCGCTTGCGAATACCGGTCTGGTCTACGCTTTTTTCATTGCCGGAGGCTCGCTGGGCTTCGATACGATCAGAAAGAAACCCAAACGAGCCATCGCATCGGGCATTCTCTCCGCAGTCATACCCGGTCTCGTCGGGTTCTTCTTCGGACACTACGCTCTAAAACTCCAATACCTAGCTTCCAGCCTGGTCGGCTGCCTTTTCGCTATCCATTCCGGATATACTCGAAGCTTTTTGCCCGCTAAGGAAAGAGAATCCGATAGGCCCCATGCTCAGGATTCCAGCTTCAATCTTGCGAATTCCCTCGTCGTTCTCGTCCTCATCGTTTCGGAGCACGCCATTCCCGGCCCGGGCGGGGAAGGAGGAAAAGCTTTCAGGATAGCCGATCTCGTCCTCCCCATTATCTTCCTGGGCACACAAGCCTTTATCCTCCCTTCTCTCGTCAGCCTCGCGGCAAGCAGGACTCGCGTCCAGGGCAAGACGGATGCCCTTTTCTCCCTCCTGGCGGTGTACGCTTCGGCAGCGACCGCTCCTCTGGTTGGGCTTCCTACCTATGTGGGCGGTTTCCTGTCGGGGATATTCCTCTCGCCCCAGCTGAGGAGTTCCAAGTCCATGTCGTCCAGGCTGGAATTCATCGGCGATTCCTTCCTCATGCCCTTCTTCCTCGTCTGCTTGGGAGCTTCGATAGCTATTCCGGAGAAAAATGACATACCGCCATTCCTCGGCATAGTATTGGCGGCTTCGATAGCCGCCCTCGTCGCCAAGTATCTTGCATCCCTCTCGGTAGCCTGGCTCCTCGGATGGAACGAGGCCGAGCGGAAGGCCCACTTCAGGCGTCTTGGATCGTTCGACGCATTCTCCCTGGGGATAGCGTGGCTTGCGAATGCCTCGGGACTCCTGGACAATACGATAGCGTCAGGAGCCTTCCTGTTTTTCCTGATCTCGAGCCTCGCCTCTTCCGTACTGGCCAAATTCTCAAAAACCGAAGTCCTGCAGGAATCCATCGAAGCCAGGAGGGCCAGGCCACGCGGAGGGAGGATCCTCGTCGCCCTGTCAAAGCCCGCCACCGCGACGAAGCTCGTCGAACTAGGAATCCTCCTCCATGGGCAAGATGCTTCCGCCCCTCTTCTACCCTGCGCCATAGTCCAAGATGGGGAAGACGATTCCGAATCCCGCACCTTCGCCGAGAATATGCTCGCTGCGGCTGTCATCCAGGGCTCGAGCGCCCAAGTCCCGGTACTCCCCGTTACGAAAGTTGCCTTGAACGCCGCCGAAGGCATCATGGAAAGCGCGGCCGAAAACAAGGCCGATGCCATACTGATTGGATGGAACAAGCCGCCTCGGCTTTCCAACGCTTTCTTCGGATCGGTCATTGAGCAGATTGCTTCCTGTGAAGGTTGCATGACCCTCGTAGCCCGCCTTGTG
>DATCUA010000277.1:0-3337 GCA_036567645.1 Rectinemataceae bacterium
TGGGCGCTTCGCTACGTCTGGAACGATCCTGGAGTGAGTCTTCTCCTCTCCGGCATGGGAGAGGCCGGCCAGGTGGAGGAAAACCTCCGCGTGGCTTCCGAGGCCGGGGCGGGGAACCTGGGCGGGGATATGGAAGGCGTATACGAGGCGGCCCGCTCGGCCATGCGCGGCCTCTACCGCGCCGATTGCACGGCGTGCCGCTACTGCCAGCCCTGCCCCGCGGGAGTCCAGATCCCCGAATGCCTGGCAGCCCTCAACGCCTCGGCTGTCTGGGGAACCAGAGACCCCTGGACCACCGGATTCTCCAGCATCGAGGGCGGACCGGGACTCTGCACCGAATGCGGCATCTGCGAGGAACTCTGCCCCCAGGATCTGCCTATCCGAGCCCTGCTCAAGGAGACGGCCTCGGTCTTCGCCCGCTCATGAGGCTATATCTCCTTGGCCGCCGTTAGCACGGAACGCAGGAGCTGTCCGTCATACGTGATGTTGAAGCTCCCGGATACATCCATTTTGGATGGGTTCTTGTAGAGGCACTCGCCCTCGGCGCTCATGGGCAAGGGCAGGAATCCGGGGAAGGCCTGGGCGGTTATATGGATGGCCGCTTCGTCCGCAGCGCCGCCCACAGATCCGTGGATGCTGTAAGGCCAGCCCTGTCCCGACTCGCACCATGTGCCATAGACGGCTCCTGTCCGGGAGTCGACGGCGGCACCGAAGAGAAGGGTCTGGGGCGTAGGAGTCTGGAAAAGGTAGGTCGCTTCGCCGACATAGTAAGACACTTCTTTGCCGAGAGCCACCGACACCCCGCCCAGCATGCCCGTGGCGGAGCGTGCGCCCTGGACTCTCGTCAGGTAGCCGAAGAAGCCCTGGACGGGATCGTATGACCCCTGGAAGGAATAGGATACGCCGCCGCGGACAGCGGTCTGGCCGAACATTGCCCCGGTGGATGGGTCGTAGCCAAAGGATTCGAGCCTGTAGGTTTCGACCTTGTACTTGAGCTTGCCGTCCTTGATATAGCTCTCGCCCGACAGGGGAAGCAGAGCCCTCGCCGTCTTCTTGGCCCCTACGATGTCGAACTCGAAGAAAAAGCACTCGGGCGGAAGGGAAGCCGTACAGAATATCGTGGTGAGGTTCGCACCCGCTGCGCCTAGAGCCTTGGTTTCCTCACGATCGCCATCGCTCAGGGCCGATCCGGATACGGGCAGTTCGCAGGAGAGCATGGCGAAAGCGGCGCTTAAAAGCAGAACGAGGGGCAACGCGAGTGCGCGAGTCGATCTTTTTCCCATCGATGGAAACCTCCTGGATACTTTCGGCTAGTATAGGGCGGGGCGGAGAAGAACTCAATACGATACTTTACAATACTGCGATTTTTGTCATGAAACTCGAGTCCGACAGCGTGCTCTGGCCAAGGCTCGCATCACAAGGACTGATATAAATGTTCAAGAAAAAATAGAAAAAAGCAGGCCGCCGCAATGCGGCGACCTGCTTCGTATCGGGCAAGCCAGACTCGAACTGGCGACCCCAAGTCCCCCAGACTTGTACGCTAACCACCTGCGCTATTGCCCGGAAACCGCCTTGTGGACGGCCGGGACAAGCTACCACAGCGGGCGATGGATTGTCAATGCGAGGCTTTGCCCTAGAGACAACCGTAGGCTTCGTCGCCAGGGCGGGGGTCGATCCCGGGGCGCGTGAGGGCGAAATCGTACTTGACCGGATCATCGGGGCTGTAGATGGCGAAACGCGCCGTCACGGCGATGCTGTCCTTGAGGTTGGGCTGTCGGCCGGAGCGAGCGGGGGGCAGGAAGCCGAGCCTGGAAGAGCAGGTAGCGGCCATGTGCGTATCCAGAGGCACGAGGAGGCGCTCCGGGGAGAGGGATTTCCAGCCGCCGGGGTCTATGGCGTCTGTACGGACCATCCAGCGAAGATAGAGGAGGAGGCGCTTGCAGGCGGAGCCCTGGGCGGGATCGGGCAGGAGGTTGGGGCGAATGGAGCCTAGCCTGCCATCTCCGCCGGACCGGGAGCCCAGGGAGCGCAATGCCCTCGAAAAAGCCGATAGGGCGGGAATGATGGATCTTTCGGCTCGCGGCGCGACAGTCTCGAGGAGCGTGGATGCGCCTTCCGCCCCGTCTCCGGCGGCGAAAAGCCTTTCCAGGGAGCCATTGGCGCGCAAAGCTCCCCGGATCGAGCGCATCAGGGCCTGGATGTCCCGGGGGAAGCAGTAGCGGTACTGGAAGCCAGCCCAGGCTTCTTCGATGTCGGTATCCGACATGGACAGAATACTGGAGGCTGGATGGGAGCCGAGAGGAGAGAGCGCCCGGGAGCAGGCATCCATGATGAGGTCCACTGAACCGAATGCCAAGGTGGAGCAGACGAGGCCGACCACCTCGCGGTCGGCGATATCGGCGTAGGGAACGACGAGGGCCAGGGGATCGCGGCAGAGGCGCCCGGATCCGGCGCAGTCGGCGTAGATTTCCTCGAGGAAAGAAGCGATAGCCGGATCGAACGAGCCGGCTTCTGAAGCGGAAGCTTCGGAGGATCTGCTTTTGCGACAGGCCAGGGTTCTGGCCATCTACTTTTGGGCGAGAGCCGATTCCAGGTTCGATAGGGCCGCAGCCAGCTCCATGTCCGCCACCCCGAGCATCTTCGCCTGCTTTATGTAGAACTGGGCCTTCGCCGAATCGCCCTTCGCGTGATAGGCCTGGGCCAAGGCGACCAGGGCTTCAACATTGTCGGGGCGCTCCATGAGGGCCGACCTGTAGGCGTCAATGGCCGCATCGGTGTCAGCGAGGAGGCTGCCGCGCAGGAAGAGAAGGTAGGAGCGGAGGCTCGAGGAGTAGGATCCGGAGAGGAGGCTGAAAACCAGTCCCAAGAGCTCGTTCTGGCCGCCCGAGGATCCAGCCAGTGAGAGGAGGGCACGGGGAACATCCGATGCTGGTGCCCCGGCCGAAGCCAGGCCAACGCCTGCCGCCGAGGCCAAGGAGCGCAGATACGCTTCGGCCGCATGCTCCGATTCCGGCGCGGAGGCGTACCAGGAGGAAGCGAACTCCACGGCCTGGCGCACCTGGCCAGATTTTCTCAGGATGGTGGCCACCATGGACTTGTCCAGAAGCTCGGTTCCGCTTTCCTCTATCAGCTTGGCCGCCGTAAACCAATCCTGGTGGCTGTAGGCGTCGGCGAGGAGGTAGTTCATGGCCTTGGTCTCGGCCTCGACGATCATGGCTTCGGCGAGGGGGCTCTTGGGGAGTGCGGCGCCGTCGGCCAGCTGTTTTTTTCGCGCGGCGAAGAGGGCCCGGGCTTCGCGGATGAGGGCCGCCGCCTCCGCATGGCCGCTTTCTGGACC
>DATCUA010000278.1:0-2396 GCA_036567645.1 Rectinemataceae bacterium
TCGGGTCGGCTCGAGTTGCCCGTTATCCAGGATTCAACGTTTCGGGCGTTGAAGCGCGCATTCTTCCCCGAGACGTTCTTCCTCGCCGCTTCGATGGATACTGAGTCCGACTCGACGAGGACGATGCTCCGGAAGGCTCGGGCCAGGCGGGCGGCGAAGAGGCCGGCTCCCGAATAGAGATCCAAGGCGAGCTCCCCTTCTTCCTTCGACACAGCTTCATCGAGGAGGCGCTCGGTCATGGCGAGGTTGCTCTGGAAGAAGTGCCCCAAGGGGAAGATGTATTCCAGATCTCCGATCCAGGCTGAGCCGAAAGCCGTCTCGCCCTCGACCGAAAGCGTATCGCCCTGAGCGAAGACGACGAACCTGTCCTTCTCTCCTATCCTCGCGCTGAGTTCCTTCCAGGGCTTGGATTTCCTGTTCTGGGCCCTGAGCCAGGCGTCAATGGCCGCCACAGCCACGGGGCAGCCGCGAGCTCTCAGAGCTTGGGCGCTTTTCGCCTCCATGAAACCCAGGCCCCCGTCCCGGCAAGGATGGATCTGAACCCTGTTCCTGTAGCCGAAGGCCGATCCGGTTTCCATGCGCGCAGGGCCTGGGTCGAAACCTGCTATCCTCGAGAACGCCTCCCGGGCCGCGTCGGCCTTGAACGCGCTTTGAGCTTCGTAGGCGATATGCTGGAGGCTACAGCCGCCACAACGGCCGAAGATAGGGCAGGGCGGGATGACCCTGTAAGGGGATGGCTCGAGGATCTCCAGGATTTCCGCTCTCAGATAGCCATGCGCTCTCTCGGTCACCCGGCACGCGCAGAGCTCACCTGGGATGGAGTAGGGTAGGAAGACGACCTGGCCCTCTAGGAAGGCGAGCCCCTCGCCGCCCGAGGCCATTTTTTGCACCCGAAGGTTCAGAACCTCTCCCAGCATCCTGGCTTCACTATGGCCGAGCGGGCTGTTTTGCGCAAGGGCGGCGGTGGTATAATCACTGCATGGCGATTCGATTGCGCTGTCTGGGGGCCGCCGGGGAAGTGACGGGCTCCAAGCATCTGCTCCAGACGCCCGGTGCATCCATCCTCATCGACTGTGGAGCCTTCCAAGGCAAGAGGGCGAAGGCGGATGCCAAGAACAGGGCCCTCCTGGGCGATGTCGACCCCGCTTCCATAGACGCCCTCGTCCTGAGCCATGCCCATTTCGACCACTGCGGCCTCATTCCCCTCCTCGTCAAGAGGGGCTTCTCCGGTTCGATCTACTCCACCTCGGCTACGAGGGATCTCGCCCGGCTGATCATGTCCGATTCGGCTCGGATCCAGGCGCGCGACGCGGAGTATCTGAGAAAGCGCGCAGCCCAGCGCGGGGAGGAATTCGACTTCACACCCCTCTACGACGATCTCGATGTCGTGCGAGCCATGGAGCGCTTTGTAACCTTCAATTACGGGAGACCCCTTACGATCGCCGACGGGGTCAAGGCCGAGTTCTTTGATGCCGGCCACATCCTCGGCTCGGCATTGATCCGCTTCGAGATCCAGGATGGGGGAAGGAAGAGGACAATCGGCTTTTCGGGGGATCTGGGCAGGAAGGACAAGCCCATAATAGAGGATCCGGATACACTGCCGGAGGTCGAAGCCCTCGTACTCGAGAGCACCTACGGGAACAAGCTCCACGAACCAAAATCCGACGCCCTGGAGCGCCTGGCGAAGGCCATAAACCGAAGCGCGAGCCTGGGTGGCAAGGTGATCATCCCCGCTTTCGCCGTAGAGCGCACCCAGGAGCTGATCTTCGAGCTCCACCTCCTCCAGGACGAGGGGAAGGTACCCAATATTCCAATATGGGTGGATTCTCCCATGGCCACAGATGCCACAGCCATCTTCGCCCTCCACCCAGAGTGCTACGATGCCCAGACGAAAGAAGCCTTCATCCGCCACGCTAAGAATCCATTCGGCTTCTCCGCGTTGAAGTTCAGCCGCAGCGTGGAGGATTCCAAGGCTATAAACGCCATGAAGGGCCCGATGATCGTCATATCAGCAGATGGGATGTGCGAGTTCGGCCGAATCCAGCATCACCTCATACATGGGCTGGGCGACCCGTCCAACACACTTCTCATCGTGGGCTACATGGCTGAAGGAACCCTGGGCCGACGGCTGTCCGAAGGCGCGGCTGAAGCGAGGATTCATGGTGATATCTATCCAGTCCGCTGCTCCGTGGAGAGCTTGGGTTCGTTCTCCGCCCATGCCGACTGGAAGGAAACCATCGATTGGCTCATGGCCGAGAAACGGGACAGACTGGAGAAGCTCTTCCTCGTCCATGGCGAGTCCGAGGCCCTGGACTCGCTGAAGCGGAAGGTAGAACAGGCACTGGCGGCCTCGGGCTCCCCTGCCGAAGTGAAGATAGCCGCGGCTCAAGCCGTGT
>DATCUA010000279.1:0-2205 GCA_036567645.1 Rectinemataceae bacterium
CCCGAAGGGCACCTCTTCCACATCCGAGGCGCGCGGCTGGACGCCTGCCTGGCCGCAGGGCTGAGCTCGGATCACGAACTGCGCAGGCAGGACGAGGTTGCGGAAAAAATAAGGAAGGGCCTTTTCGTTATGCTCCGGAACGGCACTATAGCCAGGGAAGTGGAGACCCTCGTGGGAGCGCTGCCCCGGGAGGGCTTGCCCACCGCCAGGGTCGCACTGGTTACCGACGACATCCTGATCACCCACATGAAGCCCGAGAGCTATATGCTACACAAGGTCAGGCTCGCCATAGCGGCGGGAATACCCGCGCCCGAGGCTCTACGGATGGTATCGGCCAACGTGGCTGAACACTACCGCCTCGGCGAGCTGATAGGCGCCCTGCGGCCGGGAGCCTACGCAGACATCCTCGTCTTCGATTCGCCGGAATCGCTCACTATCGAAAGGGTTTTCGCCTCCGGGTCTCCAATAGGCGAAACGTCCCAGCCTCGGCATGCCTACTCCGAGCGCCTTGCCCGAAGTATTCTCCGTTCCCCGCTATCCGAGGCCGACCTCGTCTTCCTGCCGTCCGGCGAGAGGGGCGATTCGGCCCGCGTCAGGGCGATAGAACTGGAAGAGGCCACCCGGTTCACCCGTCTCGTGGAAATGGATGTGCCTGTTCGGGGCGGCGATGTGGACCTGTCCGCCTCGGAGGAGAACCTTTCCTATCTCATCTGCGCCAACAGGCGGCACGACAGCCTCATCGGTAAAGGCTTCTTGCTCAACTACGGGCTGCGCGATGGAGCCCTGGCCGTCAGCCAGGCCCACGACCACCACAACATCATCGCCCTGGGCAGACAGAAGTCGGACCTGATCCTGGCGGCCAACAGGGTGATCGAACTCCAGGGAGGTATTGTCCTGGTGCAAGAGGGCGGGGTGAGCGCGGAACTTCCTCTTCCCGTGGCAGGGCTCATGTCCGACCTCCCCCTGGAGGAAACCGCCTCCAGGATAGAGGAGATCGAGCGCAGGCTACGCCTGGGCGGGGTCTCCTGGAAACAGCCCCTCTTCTTCCTTTTCTGGCTGGGGATGGAGGTGGCCCCTTTCTTCCGCATCACCGACCGCGGCCTCTTCGACACAGAAAAGGGCGTGTTCATATCCTGTTTTTCCGATGTTCCCGAGGAGTCTGGCCATGCTTAGGTTTTTCCTTCGCCGGGCCATGGAAAGCCTCATCACCATCGTAGTCATAGTCTCGGTGGTGTTCCTCGTGCTCAACGTGTCGGGGGATCCGATACGGATGATGGCCTCGCCTACGGCATCGGAGGAGGAAGTGGCCGAGCTGAGGGCGGCTTTCGGCTTCGACAAGCCCCTAGCGTTGCGGTACATCGACTTCCTGGGTCAGATTTCCCGTCTGAGGTTCGGAGACTCCATCAGCACTCGACAGCCGGCTTTGCGGATGGTACTCCAGAGGCTACCCGCCACCCTTCTCTTGGCCTTCGTGGCCCTGGCCCTCGCCACTGTCCTGGGCATTCCCTTGGGCATGCTGGCGGCGGTAAAGCGCGGAAAGGCCGCGGATGCCGCCGCCGTGCTGTTGAGCATGGTGGGCCAGGCCATGCCCGTCTTCTGGATAGCCCTCCTCCTCATATTCGTGTTCGGAGTATTGATTCCCATCCTGCCGCCCTCGGGCTACGGCACCGCAGCTCACCTGGTGCTCCCCAGCGTGTCCATCGCCATCTTCCTCCTGGCGGGAATCGTGCGGGTGACGCGTGCGAGCATGCTGGAAGTGCTCGAGCAGCCCTTCGTGACGGTAGTTCGATCCAAGGGCCTGGAAGAGCGCCTGGTTCTCTTCAAGCACGCGCTCAGGAACGCCTCGATTCCCGTGCTGACGCAATTGACCCTGCAGATGCGCTTCGTAATAGGAGGTTCGGTGGTCGTGGAATCGGTGTTCGGCTGGCCGGGAGTGGGGCAGCTTTTGGCCCAGGCCGCCTACGGGCGGGACTATCCCGTCGTCATCGCGGCCACCTTCTTCATAGCCCTCTTCATTTTGGCATTTTCCATGGTCCTGGATCTCGCCTACGGCCTCGTAGACCCCCGGGTGCGGATATGGCATTGATCGAAACGAAACCCGAAGCCCCGCTCGGGAAGCCTGGATATTTCGCGGCCCTCCTGCGGCGCCCCCTCGCGCTGGCCGCCCACGTGTTGCTGGCCTTGGCCCTCGCCGCGGCCCTCCTG
>DATCUA010000280.1:0-4827 GCA_036567645.1 Rectinemataceae bacterium
TGGATCAGGCTGATTTCCTCATCACTGTCGGCGTTGTCATGCCCCATTATTTCGCCGGTTTTTCCGGCGGCCGGAAGTCTATACTTCCAGGAGTGGCGGGCAAGGAGACCGTTCAGAAGAACCATGCCCGGATGGTGGAGCTCATGGACAATCTCCCGCCCATCAGGGAAAACCCCGTAAGCCTGGAGATGATCCACGCAGCCAGGATAGCCGGCGTGGACTTCATATTGAACGTCGTCGTCGATGACTCGGGGAATCTGGTCGAGGTGGTAGCCGGGGATTTGGAAAAAGCGTGGTACAAGGCCGTGGAGGTCAGCGAGTCCATGTATCTTAGGCCCATTCCCAGGAAAGCCAAAGTCGCCATAGCCACGGCCTCGGGCTATCCGCGAGACATAAACCTCTATCAGTCCCAGAAAGCCCTGGACCATGCGGATAAGGCCACGGTGGAGGGAGGAACGGTCATCGTCGTGGCCGAATGCCGCGATGGCTATGGGGAAAAGGTTTTCGAGAAGTTCATGAACTCGGGATATACCCCTCGGGGTATTATGGACGAGGTGAAGTCCAATTTCGTAATGGGCGGCCACAAGGCCTATGGCTTCGCCAAGGTGGCGGCGGAAAAGAAGGTGATCTTCGTCACCAGCCTCTCGGACAAAGTGGTCGAGAGTCTCTTTGCCCGCAAGGCTGGCTCGGTGGAAGAAGCGGTCAGAATGGCGATCGAAGACCAGGGATCGGACGCGGATTTCATCGTATTCCCCGAAGGGAGCGTGACCGTTCCCTATGTTGCCGGGTAGGTGGGAGGGCAAGCCCCATACAGGCGCTGCTGCCTAGCCTTGTTTCCCTCATTACGCGCTTGGATCGGATGTCTCGGCTAGATATATAGGCACAAAGTCTCGGAGGAGATCATGTCCATTCTTCCTTATTTCGTTGGAGCTGTGCTATCCGTGGCAGGCGTGGGGCTGGGAGCGGGCGGGCTCAAGTCCAGGGCGAGGGTCAAGCGGGCTCTTGGATGGCCCACAGCCAAGGGCACGATCAGCTCTTCCGAGCTCGTCAAGCGCACCAGCACGGGCATGGGCCAGAAGGGGAGGGCGGTCAAGCGGGAGAGCTGGGAGGCATCGGTAAAGTACTCGTACGAGGTCGAGGGTAAAAAGTATACGGGGAATTCGTTAGGGCTCGATCCGATGCAGGGAGGCAAGGCGAGAGCCGAGGCCCTCGTCGCTCGATACGCCTCTGGCTCCGAGGCGGAAGTGCATTACGATCCTGCCGATCCGAAGGTCGCCGTTCTGGACCCCCGGCTTTCGGCGAGCGGAACCCAGTTCGCCATCGGCGCCCTGGCACTCGCGGCAGGCATCATCATACTCGCCTATTCGCCGGCACTCGCGGCTCTCTTCGACTTCTAGCCGGGTTCGCAGAAGGCCAGGAGCGCTCCACGCGGTGGGCGCATCGCACGCGCCCTCAGTACCGGTAGCGCACGGCCACGTTGAGGGCAAAGCCTATGCCTGGATCGCTCAGGAACTTGCCCACGTAGACGAACTGGAGTTCCTGGCTGAAGTGCCTGAAGAGAACGGTTTCTATTCCCAGTCCCGCCCCGGCGTAAATGGCGGGCTGGTAGCCGAGCCTGGTGTAGCTCGATGTGTCCATGTCCCACTCCACGCCTTCCTCTCCCGAGTGCCCGGCCAGGGCTACGAGATAGAGCCCTCCTGAGAACCAGTTGGCGAAGTCGTCGGCGTAGAGTCTGCGCGATACCGCCCCCATGACCGAGTATCGGTAGCGGGATCCGGAATCGTTCGAGGGATTCCAAAAGCCGCCGGCGCTCAGCTCGAGGGCCGTTTTGCCGTACCAGCGCTTCCATGAAAGCCCGATGGTCTCCGGGGTGATGAAGCTCACCCCGAGCGAAGAAGGGAACTCATCGAAAACAATAGGCTTCTGTTCTCCCTTGGGTGCTTGGCCGTGGGCTCCTTGTGCGAAGGCCCCGGCGGCGGATGCGAGGGCGAGGCAGACGCAGACTGCTGCACGGATACATCCCAATGCTTTTTTCATTGTTTTCTCCTTCTATGCGGGTGCGGCGACGAGACTCGCTCGACGCAGGGCTCTGCTATCGTCCCGAGTATCGGATTCGAGGGAACGCGCTTTTCAATAGCGAAGCCATCACCCACATATCCCTGTCTTTAGTGGCCGGATCCTTGAACCAGAGGAGTATCTGTTCCGGATAGCTCCCCTTCTGTCCAATGACGAATGGATTGAAGGCTTCCCTATATCCGGTCGTGGTGAAGGCCAGGCCGAGACCCGAGGCGCTCGGAACGGCGGGAGCGTCTGTGGGCACGAGGCCGATGGAGCCCGAATCGAGAAGTATGTAGTTCTTGTCGCCTTTGTTCGTCGTGATCGAAGGCGAGCCTTCGAGCCTCAACACTAGGTATGCGTGCTTGGGCAGGGCGGGGTTCAGGGAGTCGTAGCGGTAGAGGACTGCTCCTGCCTGAGTCTCCACCAGGCCGACATAGCGGTAATCCCGTATCATGGCCTTGGCCAGGTTGTTGCCGAAGGCTTCGAGGTTGGAGAGGATACGGCCCGCCAGCTCCACTTTTGCCTGGGCTTCGGGCTGCTTTTCCAGCTGGAGAACTACGGGGCTGGCCGTCGAGCAGGAGGCCGCGAGCAGGATCGTGGCCGCTGAGAAGAGAAGGGTTACGAGAAACAGCTTTCCGCGACGCATGGCGCCTCCTTCGTGTTCAGCCTCACCATAGGCTGAGGAAGTGGGTATGTAAACCCTTGTTGCGCCTATCCGGCGGCAGTACAGTACCCCAATGCGGTTCAAGGAATACATGGCGCTGTTGTACTCCAGCCCCCTGGGCTTGGGAAGCCTGGGGGCCGGACTCGCCCTGAGCCTGGGGCTCGGCCTGGGCGGCGTCCCCCCTCTCCTTGGAGGAGCGGGAGGCCTGGGCCTCGTCGCCCTCGTCTTCGTCGGCAGCCTGGTTACTGGTCTCGGGCCGCGGCAGGCCCGCAAAGCCAAGGAAGCGCTGCTGGCCAGGGAAGCGGCTGCCAAGCTCCACGCAGCCTCCGCTGCGCGGGATAAGCTCGCACGGATCCGCCTTCCCGATCCCGAAATGGAGAAAGCCGTGAGCCTCGTCGTCCTCAGGGCGGGGGAATACATAACCGCCTATTCGGGAACCGGCCTATGGGATCCTGAATCGGGAGCGGCTCTGGAAGAGGCGCTCGAGCTTGTCGACATCTACTGCACGGAAGCCGACCAGGCCTCTGTGGAACGCCGGTTTTCCCTGCCGGACAAGGATCCCTTTCCCGAGGCCAAGGCCAGGATCCTTGCCGGCCTGGAGTCGGCGGCCCTCGCTTTAGGCGAGGGAGTCCTGCGTTCGGGGCGGGAGCTTCCCGCCGCCCGGCGAATGGAGATACGGGAGGAACTGAAATGATCAAAGCGCCGTACCGCCGTCGGGCCATGCGCGGAGCCTTCGCGGCCCTCTTCGCTCTTGTCGCTCTCGCCGCGCCATTCGCCCTCTCCTCAGACCTCGTGTCGGCCGATATCACCCTGGTTCTGAGTACGGACGGCAGGGCGGATATATGGTACAAGCTCTTCTGGAAGGCTTCGGGCGGCATGCACGGTTTCTATTTCCAAGGCGAAGCCTTCGAGCCCGTTTGGGACATGGAAACCTGCTACGCCGACATAGCAGGCGGCTCCCGGCAGACACTCGACATCAAGCCCATGGGAGACGGCAGATACGACGTCGTCCTCGCCGGGGGAAAGAGCTTTTCGGGCCAGGCCTACTACACGCTCCATTACGTAGGCGACCTAACAAAGGCGGGACTCCTTGGAGTGACGAAGAGCGCAGAACGCGGGGAGCTCTCCTATATCGACTGGGCGAGCGTGGAATGGGACGAGCCCCTGGAATCGAGGACGCTCAGGCTCGTCCTCCCCGTACGCGTGAAAGGGCCCGAGCTGGACTCGGAAGAGCGCGCATCCATACCCATGCTCACCGATCCTTCGGTGAACAAGGATAACCGCATCGATTACTACGGCTCCAAAGGCGGAGACGGGAACCACTATCTCACCGTGCGGTTCTTCCAGGAGGACATCGCGGCACGGGCGACCCAGCGCCTCCTCCTCTATTTCCCCGTCGACTTCTTGGGGCTTCAGCTTCCCGCCGCCTCGGGTCGATCCAGCAGCGCAGGTTCGAACCTCGAAGATCCCCTCATCGCTGGATCCCAGAGCCCAGCCAATTCGCTAGAAACCGAAACGGAAGGGCGGAGTACCGAGCTTCCCCTTTCCATCTTCCTCCCGGCCATCGCCGCCCTCATAGCCCTGGCCCTCGTCCTCTACTCGAAACGGCTCAGGGCCTACGCCGCCAGCAAGGCGATGATACAGGGCATAGCCTGGGCGGGAGACGCATGGATTCCCCCGAAGCTCTTCGCGGGAACCTACCAGGTCCCGGGCAAGGTGGTAGAAGATCTCCATCCTTTCCAGGTCGCCCTGCTGCTCGAGCTACCCCTGCCTCGGGCCATAGGCCTCATGCTCGAAGGCCTGGAATCGGCCGGGCTCGTCGATGTTGAAAGCCAGGATCCGCTCAGAATCCGCATACTCGATGCGCGAAGGTCGGGCGAGGAAATGGAAGAAGCCTTCCTCGCCTGTTTCGACGCCGAAGGCCGAGTGCTCTCCGGCCTTCTCATGGACTTCGTGGAGTCGGCGATGAAGACTCTGCAGGAGCGGCTCTGGGATTGCGACATCGAGGCTACCAAGGCCTTCTACCGCGCCAAGCTCGCGGAAGCCGAGGCATTAGAAGCCGGCGAGCGCGTGGACGAAGCGAGGCTGGCCGCCTGGAGGGCGGC
>DATCUA010000281.1:0-10544 GCA_036567645.1 Rectinemataceae bacterium
TCAATCGCTATTCTGCTGTTTCCGTCGAAGGTGTTTCTGGGCTTTCGATCGAATCCTCGTCGCCTCCCGCTGCAGTCGGGTCGCGCTCTTCGGGTACCACGCGATCCAGGCCGATGACGAGGTCGGGCAGGCTTATGTTGACGATCCGCACGCCCCGCGCGTTCTTTCCGAGGATTCGCACCGAGGAGGCGTCGATCTTTATGGTCTTCCCTGTCGAGGTGATGATCATCGCCTCGTCCTGCTCGTCGATGGAGACGGCTCCGATCACCTCGCCCGAGACGTCGTCCGGCACATAGATCATCTGGCCCTTGGTGCCGCGGCCATGGGGCATGAAGTTGTCGTACTCCACGCGCTTGCCGTAGCCATTGGTCGTGGCGAGGAGCATGGTTTGGGGAGGAGAAACCCGGAGCATCGCCGCCAACTCGTCCCCGTTCTCCAGCATGATGCCCCGAACGCCGCGCGATGCGCGTCCCATCACGCGCACCTGCTCCTCGTGGATCCTCAGCGCTTGCCCCTGCCGAGTGATCAGGACGACTTGATCGGATCCGTTCGTGAGGCAGGCCGAGACCAGGTGGTCTCCCTCGTCGAGGTAGATGGCTATGATGCCCCTGGTCTTGGCGTTGACAAAGTCGGTGAGGGCCACCTTCTTGACCACGCCCTTGGATGTGCCCATCAAGAGATACTGATTCGCGGTAAAATGCTTGAAATCGACGATGGTCGTGATCTCCTCGTTGGGCGAAATGGCGAGGAGGCTTTTGATGTGGGCTCCGCGAGCCTGTCGGGAAGATTCGGGGATTTCGTGGACCTTGAGCCAGTACGCCTTGCCAGCGCTGGTTATGAAGAGCAAGTGGTCGTGCGTGTTGGCGACGAAGAGCTGCTCGATGAAGTCCTCTTCTATGAGACTGGCCGAATTGGAACCCTTGCCCCCCCTTCCCTGGGACCGGTAGAGGTGGACCGAGACGCGCTTTATGAAGCCCTTGTTCGATATGAGGATAGCCATCTCCTCGGGCTTTATGAGGTCTTCTATGTTTATGGCCTCCACGTTGGAGGCGACGATCTCGGTGCGCCGCCCGTCTCCATAACGCTTGGCTGTCTCGAGGGTTTCGGTCTTGACGACGCCGAGTATCAGATTCTGGTCTGCCAAGAGGCTTTTCAAGTAGGCGATACGCGCCTCTATCTCGGCGAGCTCGGCCTGGATTTTTTCGGTTTCCAGCGACGTGAGTCGGCCGAGCCTCATGTCGATAATGGCCTGGGCCTGGACTTCGGATAGCTCGAACCGAGCCTGGAGGTTCTGGCGCGCCGCCTCCACGGTCTTGCTCGCCTTGATAATCGCCACCACCTCGTCGATGTTGGCGAGAGCGATGACCAGGCCGCGCAGGATGTGGGCGCGCTCCTCGGCCTTCTTAAGCTCGTAGCGGGAGCGCCGGGTTACGACATCGAGTCTGTGCTCGACGAAATAGGCTATTAATTCCTTTAATGACAAGCATTTAGGTCGCCCCTTCACAAGCGCCAGGTTTATGATGCCAAAGGTGGACTGCAGGGGAGTATGGGTGAAAAGCCGATTGAGCACGAGCTTGGGGATGGCTCCCTTCTTGAGCTCGAGGACGATGCGCAAGCCCTCGCGGTCTGATTCGTCTCGCAGATCGGCAACGCCTTCCAGGGTTTTTTCGCGGACGAGGTCGGCAATCCGAGTGATCAAGGTGGTCTTGTTGAGGGCGTAAGGGATCTCCGTGAAGACGATCTGCTCCTTGCCGTTCTTCAGGGTTTCCATGGCGAACTTGCCGCGGACTATCACCTTGCCTCGCCCCGTCTCGTAGGCCTCGCGTATGCCCTCTCGACCGAAGATGATGCCGCCCGTGGGAAAATCAGGACCCTTGATGTGGCGCATCAGACCTTCGAGATCGATGTCGGGGTTATCGATATAGGCTGCTATGGCCTCGGCCGTCTCCACGAGGTTGTGGGGAGCCATGTTGGTAGCCATGCCGACGGCTATGCCCGAGGAACCGTTGACGATGAGGTTGGGTATGGCCGAGGGGAGGACCGAAGGCTCCTTCAGCGATTCGTCGTAGTTGGGGACGAAGTCCACTGTCTCCTTGTCCAGGTCGGAGAGCATCTCCTCGCCCAGGCGCGAGAGCTTGGCCTCGGTGTAGCGGCTCGCCGCCGGGGGATCCCCGTCTATGGAGCCGAAGTTGCCCTGGCCATAGACCAGGGGATAGCGCAGGGAAAAGCCCTGGGCCATGCGCACGAGGGCGTCGTAGAGGGAGAGATCGCCGTGGGGATGGTACTTTCCCATCGCGTCGCCAGTGATGCGCGCGGATTTCTTGGTAGCCGCGCCGTAGCCCAAACCGAGCTCGTCCATGGCGTACAGAAGCCGCCTATGCACGGGCTTGAGGCCGTCTCGCACGTCGGGCAGGGCGCGAGCCACGATGACCGACATGGCGTAGGTGAGGTAGTCGGTCTTCACCTCGTCTTCTATAGGTACGTTTATGATCTTTCCGGTATCAGCCATCTGATCCCTTCTTTCCTATATGTCGAGGTTCGAGACCGCCAAGGCGTTCTCTTCTATGAACTGGCGGCGGGGCTCCACCTGTTCGCCCATGAGGGTGGTGAACATCATCTCGGCCAAGATGGCGTCTTCCATGGTTATTCGGATGATGTTCCTCCGCTCCGGATCCATGGTCGTTTCCCAAAGCTGGTCTGGGTTCATCTCGCCCAAGCCCTTGTAGCGTTGGACCCCTATTTTTGCCGGGTCCTTGCCCGAGCGGGATATGATCCTGTCCTTTTCGGTGTCGTCATAGGCGTAATGCACTTCCTTGTCCCAGGTGATCTTGTACAAAGGCGGCATGGCCAGGTAGACGAAGCCCTGCTCCAGAAGCGGCGTCATGTAGCGGTAGAAAAAGGTGAGGAGGAGGGTGCGGATATGGGATCCGTCCACATCCGCATCGGCCATGATGATCACCTTGTGGTAACGCAGCTTGGAGACGTCGAATTCGGGGCCCAAGCCTGCTCCCAGGGAGGCTATGACGGGCTGGAGCTTGTCGTTTCCTATAACCTTGTCTATGCGCGTCTTTTCGACGTTGAGCATCTTGCCCCAGAGAGGGAGGATGGCCTGGTGGACCCTGTTCCGGCCCATCTTGGCCGAACCGCCTGCCGAATCGCCCTCGACGATGAAGATTTCGCACTTCGCGGGGTCTTTTTCCTGGCAGTCGGCGAGCTTTCCTGGAAGGCTTGCCGAATCGAGAAGGTTCTTGCGCCTGGTGAGCTCCCTCGCTTGCCTGGCTGCTATGCGAGCCTTGGCCGCGAGGACGCTCTTTTCCAGTATGGCATTGATTGTTTCAGGATATTTCTGGAAGAAGAGGTCGAACTGGTCGGAACAAAAGCCATCGACAATGCCGCGAACTTCGGGATTGCCCAGCTTGCCCTTGGTCTGGCCCTCGAACTGGGGTTCCATCACCTTTACCGAGAGGACGACAGTGAGGCCTTCCTTGACGTCGTCGGCCGAAAGTCCTTCGTCGAGCTTCTTGGCGAGCTTGGATTTTTTGAAGAACTCGTTGATCGTCTTGGTGAGGGCGTTCCGGAATCCCACGAGATGGGTGCCGCCCTCCCGGGTGTTGATGCCGTTGACGAAGGAGAAGAGGGTTTCATTGAAAGAGTCGTTGTACTGGAGCCCGACTTCCACCTCTACATCATCGCGTATTCCGCTGAAGTAGACGACTTCCTTGTGGAGAACCGTCTTGTTCTTATTGAGGTACTCGACGAACTGCTTGAGCCCTCCCTCGAATTTGAATTCCAGGGTCTTGGGGCTGGCGAGTCGCTCGTCTACGAGGATGATGCGGACGCCCTTGTTGAGGAAGGCGAGTTCCCGAAGCCTGGTTGCGAGGACGTCGAAGGAGTAGACCGTCTCCTCGAATATGGTGGGGTCTGCCTGGAAGCGGACGATCGTGCCCCTTCGGGATGCCTCTCCGGCCCTGCCGACGGGGGCGATCGGAATGCCCTTCTCATATCGCTGGAAATATCGCCCCTCTTCCACGTCCACCCGCACTTCCATCCATGTGGACAGGGCGTTGACGACTGAAACGCCGACACCGTGCAGGCCGCCCGAAACCTTGTAGTTCTTTTTATCGAACTTGCCGCCGGCGTGGAGCCGCGTCATCACCAGCTCGAGGGCCGAGATTCCCTCGGTGGGATGGATTCCCACGGGTATGCCTCGGCCGTTGTCCTCCACTCGAACGATGTCGTCCTTTTCCAAGACGACGACGATATCTGTGCAGTATCCGGCCAGGGCTTCATCTATCGAGTTGTCCACCACTTCGTAGACGAGGTGGTGGAGGCCGTCTATGCCCGTGGAGCCGATGTACATGCCAGGCCGCTTTCTGACGGCCTCGAGCCCTTTGAGCACTTGGATAGTGTTCGCTGAGTATGTCGAATCCATACGTATCCTGGAGGAAAAGTGTACGAACGCGTATGCGGAACCCGTCCGCCGAACATCTGATTATATAAGACAAAGCCCATGAGAGTAAAGCGACCGGGGCTTCCGGCCCCGACTATGGCCTCAAGCCGCGCGGTTGTGGAAAACTTGTGGACAATCTGTGCCCAACCAAGTGTTCGCTTTGTGAGACATGCACTTCCAGCACTACGCAAGCCGGCGGGAAATGGATTTTCGCGGGTATACCCGAGTCGATTTGTCGATTATTATTATTTAATATATGGATATATAGAATAATTTCGCGTTGTTTGCTATACGCGTCTGACGATTTTTTCGCCATTTGGGCAAGGTTCCCTCTTGCGGCCATGGGCCAGGAGGCGGTACATCTATATCCTGCGTTTGTGGATAACTTGTGGATATTCTCACGTGATTTCTGGCGGCGGAGAGGAAATGGCAGATTTCGACGGATCCTCCATCTGGGACGAGGCCCTGGAGCGCGCCAAGGCCGGACTGCCCGAACAGGAGTACCTGATGTGGTTCAGGCTCTCTTATGCTGGAATCGAAAACTCCACTATCCTCGTCGAAGCTCCCAATTCATTTCTGCGAGACCAGTTCAACAGAAAATACCTCGGGTTCATGAAATCGATCTTGAGAGATGTCGCGGCGATGGAACTGGACTTGCGCGTGAGTTCTCCACGCCCAGCCGCTCCAGGGGGACTTCCAATCCGGCAACAGCCAGAGGCAGAGGCGCGCCCTGTCGAAACGGCTGCCGGAGCCGACCGTGCCTTTGAACCCCGGTCTCAGGCCTCTGTCGAAGGTATCAAGGCAGCCAGCCCGGCGGCGGAACGGCAGCGCCGTCCCCATCCCAACCTGCGCCCAGCCTACCGTTTCGACACATTCATCGTGGGGGAGAACAACCGCTTCACCTATAATGCGTCCGAGGCTGTAGCCAAGGGTCTAGCCAGGGTGTACAACCCGCTTCTCATCTACGGAGGGGTCGGCCTGGGCAAGACTCATCTCATGCACGCCATAGGCAACCACGTGTACCAGAACCAGCCCGACAAGAAGGTGATCTGCATAACGGCCGAGGAGTTCACCAACGAGTTCATCCAGATGATCCACGACCGCTCTACCCACGAGTTCAAGAACAAGTATAGGACCGCTGACATACTCTTGATCGACGACATCCATTTTTTCCAGAACAAGCCAGGCGTGCAGGAGGAACTCTTCCACACCTTCAACGCCCTTTACGATTCCGAGCGCCAGATGGTCTTCACCCTGGACAGGCATGTGAAGGAGCTCAAGGATTTCGAGGATAGGCTGAAAAGCCGTTTCGACAAGGGCCTGGTGGTCGATGTCCAGCCTCCCATGTACGAGACGAGAGTTGCCATTCTCAAGCAGAAGCTCGCCAACCAGGCGGGCAAAATACAAGTGGCGGATGATGTCGTCGCTCTGGTGGCAGAAAATGTCTCATCCAATGTCAGGGATCTGGAGGGTTGCCTCACCAAGCTCACCGCCTACGCGGATCTCGTGCACAAGGACCTGACCGTCGAAATCGCCCGCAATCTTCTCAAGGAAATGTTCAATTCAAAGCGCCACTCGGCAATAACGGTCGATTCGATCATCCGCATGGTAGCGGATTTCTACAAGCTCTCGCTCTCTGACTTGAAAGGCAAGAAGCGGTCGAAAAATATAGCTCTTGCGAGGCAGGTGGCGATGTTCGTCGTCCGTGAGGTAACCGAGTATTCCACTACGGAGATTGGCGTAGAGTTCGGAGGGAGAGACCATACCACCGTCATGCATTCCTGCCAAAAGATCGAGCAATTGACCAAATTCGATCCTTCTTTCGACGCAGTCATCCAGCGTCTCTTGCGCGATTCGCGCCAGCCCGGCTCCAGCTGAAAACCTCAGGACAAGCTGTTGAAACCTTCAGGCCTCCTGTGGAAAAGTCCGCCTCCAGAGGAAACTGTGGAAAAAAGCGAGAGAAATCTCACAGTTTATCCACAGCTTCAATTTTTTTATTGATATTGAAATATATCGGTTTTCCACATTTCCTGGCCCCTTATTACTATTATTACTCATGTCTATATATCTAATCGAAAACCGTAAGAAGCGTCGTTTCCCCTGTGTCGCCTTCAGAATTCGATTTTAAAGCGTTCTCTGTTCCTCAGCTGGGAAAAATCTGCTAGAATGGTTTTTTGAAATAGCGACGAGGGGGATACGATGAAGTTCACCTGCGACAAGACGAGCCTATTCAGGGAAATAGCCTTCGCCCAGGAGATCATAGCGACGAAGAACGCTCTCTCCATCATGTCCAACGTGTATTTGGAAGTCTCTCAAGGGCGCCTCTTGATCCGCGCCACGGACGTCAAGGTGGGCTTCGAGACGTCCATCCCTGTCGACGATATCGTTCCAGGTTCCCTCACCGTTTTCTGCGACAAGCTCACTGGTATCCTTTCTTCACTGCCTGATGGAGACATCACTATCGAGCAGGAAGAGGGGAAAGCCATCTTGAAATCTGCAGCCCGCAAGGTACGTTTCCAGCTCAAGACCCTTTCGGCCGCCACGTTTCCCGAGCTTCCGCGCGTTGAAGACGAATCTTTCTTCGAGCTACCATCCAAAGAATTCAAGCGAATGATAGTACAGACGCTTTTCTCCGTTTCTACAGACGAAACCCGGTATTTCATGAACGGCGTTTTCTTGGAAAAAAATGCGGAAGGCTCCCTGGTCATGGTTTCTACCGACGGGCGGAGGCTGGCCTATATCAAATCCGATTTCGGCTCCGAGATACCAGCGTTCAAGCCTGTCATCATACCAACCAAGGTGCTCACCCTCATACTGAAGCGGCTTTCCGACGAGGGGCAGATCGGCGTAGCCATCGGGGAAAAGAGCATCTTCTTCCGCTTCAACGCCTACAGGATATCCAGTGTCCTCATCGAGGGGAATTTCCCCAATTACCAGAAGGTTATCCCCCAGAACCAGAATAGACATTTCACCGTCAAAAAATCCGACCTGATGGAAGCATTGCGCCGAGTGTCCATCTTCGTCGAGCAGAAATCCAACCGGACGTATTTTACCCTATCTCCTTCCAGCCTCGTCCTTTCGTCGGAGGAAACCGAGATCGGCGCCGCCAAGGAGGAGATCCCCTGCGAGTACGATGGGGAAGACAGCACCATCGCTCTCAATTATCGCTATGTGGAAGAGCCCCTGCGCGCCCTCGACGCCGAAGAGCTGAGGGTTGAGTTCACCGATCCGGCCCGCGCGATAACCCTGAAACCAGTCCCCGAGGCCGACTATTTCCACATAGTGATGCCGATGCAGATAGACTGATGCCTTTCAGGATGGCCAGCTTCTCGTCCTTCAGGAACCTGGAGGATTGCCAGCTGGATGTGGACGCGGGCCGGATATTCCTCATAGGGGAAAATGGCCAGGGCAAGACGAATTTCCTCGAAGCCGTCTATTACCTGTGTTGCGGGACTTCTTTTCGGGGCCCTGTGGATGCGCTCATACCGAAAAGCGCCCAAGGCTCGGCACGAAAGGACACGGAAGCTCTCGGACTGGGCGGATCGGTCTCGGCTCGGGCCGGCTTTGGTCTGAGGGGAATTTGGAGGGAGTCGGGGAGGGGAGATTTTCCTGACGAGAACATTTCCCTCAAGGTGAGCGGAGGGCAGAAGGACATCAGGCTCAACGACAAGCCCGTGCGCGATCGCAAAGAGCTGGTGGCCCACTGCCCGGCGGTGATCTTCTGCCATGAGGATTTTTCTTTCGCCGCAGGCGATCCGGAGCGCCGAAGGTTTTTTTTCGACCAGTGCGCAGGCATGGTCTTCCATACTTACATAGATAGCCTCCGTTCCTACAAACGCGTCCTCAAACAGAGGAATGCCGCGCTAAAGGAGAACGCGCGCGGGCTTCTTGAGGCGATAGATCCTCAGCTGGCACGCTACGGGCTGGAGCTGATGGATTCGAGGCAGGCGCTTCTCGAAAAGTTCGAGGCCATCTTTCCTGGCTTGTACGAAGAGGTTTCCCTTCTGGGCAAGGCCGTCATGGTGGACTACTCCCCCAGCTGGCCCAGGGGTTCTACCGTGGATGGAATACTCGCCCACCTCGAAGCCAGAAGAGACTCGGAAATCCTTCTGGGAACGACGCGGTCCGGCCCGCATCGCGACAGATGGAATTTCTTCTGCGAAGGAGACCTCTTCACCGAAACGGCCTCCACAGGCCAGCTCCGGCTCGTGTCCCTGGTCTTGCGCATTGTGCAAGCGAGGATATACGCCGACTCGGCGATGATATCGGGAACGGGGCCGCGATGGCCGGTCCTGCTCTTGGACGATGTCCTCCTCGAGCTCGATACAGACAAGCGAAGGCGTTTTCTCGGCCTCTTGCCCGGAAAAGACGAGGAAGCCCAGTCGTTTTTCACCTTCCTTCCGGGGGAACCGTGGACCGAATACTCGGGCGAGGATACGATCATATACAGGGTGGCCGATGGCGGATTCAAGGATAAAAAGCGCCTCTGACCTGGTCGCGGCTTTTTTCGATACCGAAACCAGGGCCAAGGGCGAACGGATAGCCGGGTTCTGGAACTCCTGGTCGGCTCTCGCCGGATCCAGGCTGGCGCAACACTCCAGGCCGGTGGATGTGCGGCACGGGATCCTCGTCGTGGAAGCCGAGCACCAGGGCTGGATCCAGCTCTTGATGTTCCAGCAGGAGAAGATTTTGCGCTCGATCGGGGAGAAGTATCCCGAGCTCGGGCTGAAAGGCATGGCATTCAAGCTGGGAGACCCGGCTCCGGCGCAGGCCGGCCATGGGCGCGGGGATTCGCTCGAAAGGGTCGAGCCTCCCATGCGTGAAGCCGAGGAGGAGCCGCCGGCCGAACCGGGGGAAACCGGCGGCTCCATCCCAGGCGCGGAGGGCGCAGCCGGTCTTCCACCGGACCTGGCGGCTGTTTTTCTGCGGCTCCGCGAAAAATCAAGGCCCTAGGCTTCCGGGGCCGCCTTGTCCAGGAGCGCAATCAGTGCTTGGCGGTTGACCAAGCAGCTCTACGCGTTCTATACTCACGAACCGCTTTGGCCTCGCAGCTGGAGCTGAATCAAAAATCGCCGGCGCTTGCGGCGCCGTCGCCCATAGACAAGGAGCATACGCTATGAAGCGCACCTACCAACCCAGCAGGACGAAGAGGAACAGGAAGTTCGGCTTCCGCGCCCGCATGGCCACCAAGGGCGGCCGTCTCGTCCTCAAGCGGCGCAGGGCCAAGGGTCGGATCAAGCTGACCGTCGCCGACGAGAAGAAGAAGTATTGACGATGTCCCCGGCAGGGGAAGATGGAAGGGTCGACCTGGGCTTTCCCAAGGAATGCAGGATCGGGGCCGGAAAGGAGATCGACAGGATCTTCCGTTTCGGAGCCAGGTTTTCCCGGAAAGGGATGGCGCTCCGCGTTCTGCGAAGAAATTCGCAGGGCCCTAGCAGGGTGGTCTTGGCTCCTGTCAAGTCCTTCCGGGGTTCAGTGGAGAGGAACAGGGCCAAGAGGCTCGCGCGCGAAGTCTGGAGGCTGAACAGATCCAGGGTGGCGCAGGGATGGGATCTGGCCTTCGTCCTCTATCCAGAGCTGGATGGCTTCGCGGCCTATTCCGAATCCATGCTTTCCCTCCTCGACAAGGCGGGATTGATGCGATGAGCTTCCTCAAGAAGGTTGTCTCCGCCCCATTTCTCCTGCTCATCAAAGTATACCGAGTGTTCGTATCCCCTCTTTTCCCGCCCTCGTGCAGATTCTATCCGACTTGTTCGGCCTATTCCTACGAAGCGATATCCAAGTACGGACCAGTGAAAGGCGGATGGCTCGCCATGAAGCGCATTTCGAGATGTCACCCTAGAAATCCGGGAGGCTTTGACCCAGTACCATGAGCATATTCGACGACGGATCCCAAACCAAAGAAGAGCGTAGACGGACTATCCTCGCGGTAGTTATTTCCACGGTTATCGTGGGCGTGGGCTTTACGGTGCAGAGCATCCTCTTTCCGCCCGTCCCTGCCCCAGCCACGCAGACCCAGGCCGCCCCGGCGGCGGAAGCGGCGATTCCTCCCGCTTCCACGGTGCTCACGACGGCCTCGGGGCCCGCGGTAGCG
>DATCUA010000282.1:0-6672 GCA_036567645.1 Rectinemataceae bacterium
CTCGACGAGGGAATATCGCGCTCCCGCCTGGACGAGCTTCCAACGCGTTACAGCTTCTTGGGCTCCCGGACTTCCGTCCGGGACGGTGTAGACCTGCCCTGCCCGGTTTTCGGCGAGCCAGGTGTCGAACACGCCTTCGGACCGGGCGAAGGATCCTTCGACGAGAGCCTGGTAGCGTCGCTCGAAGACGAGCTCGTTCCAGGTGTCCATGAGGGCCTTTTTCGCGGCGGCGTGCTTGGCGAAGACCATCACGCCTGAGCTGTCCCTGTCGAGCCTGTGGACGACGGCGGCTCTGCCCTTGGGATTGTCCCGCCTGATGCGCAGGGTGACGATATCGTAGAGCGAGAGGCTCCGGGATCCTTCGGGGGCTATCACCGCCAAGCCCTCGGGCTTTTCCACGACGATGATGTCATCGTCCTCGTAGACGAAGACGACTCTGTCCTTCCAGCTTCCCGGTCTACCGCGCCCGCCCATATCCTGGCACAGTGTAGCGCGGATTGCCCCGGCCGGGAATGCTCTATAGGATATGGATTCCCGAACGACCGGATTCCCCAGGAGGAAGCATGATCGTACGTCCCGGACAGAGAGAAACCGAATGCAGGCCCAACATGCGCGGGGGAAAGGGCCAGGTATACGTAAGCCCCCTCGCAGGCGCCCCCAGCCAGGCCCATCTGCGCCTGGCATCCGAGATACTCGTGCCTCCCGGCTCCAGCATAGGAAAGCACGAGCACACAGCCGAGACGGAGTATTACTACGTCCTCGAAGGCCGAGGGCTGGTGGACGACGACGGAGTGGTGGCCGAGGTAGGCCCGGGCGACGCCATCCTCACCGCCGGAGGCGCCTCCCACAGCGTGGAAGCCTTCGCCGACGCCCCCTTGCGCATGCTCGCCTTCATCGTCACCGACGCCTGAAGAGTTCGTACATGAGGATGCTTCCCGCGGCGGCCACATTGAGGGAGTCCAGGCCCGGCTTCATGGGGATATAGACCTGGGCATCGCAGATATCGAGCACCTCCCTCGGCAGCCCGAAGCCCTCATTGCCCAGGAGGAGGACGAGCCGGGAAGGGGCCTCGAAGGACGAGATGGGAAGCGATTCGGGCGAAAGGCTTGCCGCAACCAGCTTCAATCCGGCTTCCCGAGCCGCCCCCAGATCGGAGAGGCCGCAGGAATAGAGGGGTAGGGAGAGCACGTTGCCCATCGAGGAGCGCAGGGTCTTGCGGTAGAAGGGATCGGCGCAGCCCGGGCCCAGAATGAGGCCCGCTGCCCCGAGGCCGAATGCCGACCGAGCCAGGGCTCCGAGGTTGGAAGGATCGGTCACGTTCCAGAGGCAGAGAAAGGCGGCAGTCCGATCGAAGGCCTGATCTCGGGGGGCGAAGGGCAGGATGTTGGGCCGCTCGGCGAGGGCGAGCACTCCATGGTGGAACTTGAAGCCGACGATGGACTCTATTTCGGCGTTGGGGATGCGCTCGATGGGGAACTCGGGCTTGAGCCTTTCGAGCCACGAGCACTCAGCATCCGCGCCCACGAGGGCTCCGAGCAACCTCGTCCCCGATTCCAGGGCCTTTTCCACGACGATCCTCCCCTCGAGGGCGATGAGTCCTTGGGCTGAGAGATCCTTGCCTCGGAGGTTTCTCAGGGGGGATATGTCGAACTTCACGCTTTCCGGCTCCTTGCGCCGTTTCCGCCCTCCCGGCTAGACTCCTGGAATCGGAGGGACGCATGCGCCTGCTCAATTTCGGCTCGGTCAATATAGACTATGTGTACCGCGTGGACAACTTCATCAAGCCGGGGGAGACCAAGGCCGCCGCTTCCAGGTCGATTTTCCCCGGGGGGAAGGGGCTGAACCAGTCCATAGCCCTGGCGCGGGCGGGACTGCGCCCCATCCACGCGAGCCTCATCGGGCCGGAGGGCAGGTTCCTCGCCGAGCGCCTGGAGTCCGAGGGCGTGGATACGAGCCTGATCGAGCTGCGCGAGGGCAGCGACAATGGTCATACGATAATTCAGGTGGACGACTCGGGCAGGAACTGCATCCTCTACTATCCGGGGGCGAACCGCGAAATAGATTCGAAATACATAGACAGGGTCCTCGAGGGCTTCGGGCCGGGGGACTACATCCTCGTGCAGAACGAGATCTCGCGCGTGGGAGAAATACTGGAAAAGGCCTCCCGTCGCGGGATGATCTCTGTCTTGAACCCCTCGCCGTGCGAACCCGAGGTTGCGCGATATCCGCTGGATACTGTGGGCATCTTCATGCTCAACGAACTGGAGGCCGCCGAGCTTTCGGGCGTCGAGGAGCCAGCCGAGGCCGCCCGCGCCCTTTCCGCCCGATACCCCACGGCCCTCGTCGTCGTCACTCTGGGCTCCGAAGGCTCCATCTGCCTGCGCTCGGGAGAGGAGACGAGGCAGAAAGCCTATCCCGTCCGGGCCGTGGACACCACGGCGGCCGGGGACACCTATACGGGCTATTTTCTCGCGGGGCTTCTGGAGGGCAAGAACCTTGCCGAAGCCATGGACCTGGCGGCGCGGGCGGCCTCCATCTGCGTGACGAGGCTAGGGGCTTCGGCTTCCATCCCCAAGCGCTCGGAGCTAGGCTGACCGCGGCCAAGGCCGGAGCAGAAGCTAGGGCAGGGGAGCTTCAGGGCTTTTTGTCGTACTCTTCCGATTTCTTCTCGATATAGGTGCCTGCGGCCTTGGCCGCGTCCTCCGCCGTCTGGATGATGGCCTTCAGGAGCTTTTCCCCCGCCTTGCCCATCCGGTAGACCACCTTGGCGGCGTCGCTCTTGCATATCTTGGCGGCCTGACCGGTGGCATAGGCGTACTCCGCGTCGCTCATCTTCTTATAGGCGTCTTTGAGAGGCTCCTCGCCCTTGGAGTAGCCGTATTTTACGTAGAAGAAGCTCATTACCATGCCGGCTATGGCTTCCTCCTCGTCGGTAAGACGGGAGCCCGCTGTCTTGGCGATATCCTTCATGGGATTTCTGATCTTGAAGAAAAGGAAATCGCCGAAGGCGGGCGCCGTAGCGAGGAGAAGAGCCAGGATCAGGAAGAGGAGCGAAAACCGCTTCGGCAGAATGGCTTTCATGTCTCAGCTCCTGAAAAAGCGCGCGAGGGTTTCGGGTTCGAGCCTGAATGGCGAGCCTTTCCCTTGGCAGAAATGATGCGCGCGCAAGAGGTGGATCGACAGATCCGAAAACACGAGCCTGTCCTCGCCCTCGGCGCAGGCTTCCGCGGGCATGTCGGCCGGCCAGGCGCTCACAGCGTTCTTGTGGAAGAGACCGTCTTCCCATGGGCAGGGGAGCATGCCCCTGGCATCTCCCGATTGCACGAGCAAGGTTCCCAGCGTAATGGGCTCGCCCAGGCCCCGGCCGCCCTCCTCGGCGAGGGCCGCCAGCCAGTCGGCCACAGAGTCGAAATCCAATCCCAGCCTCGAGAAGGCGGTCTCGTCCTCCGCGATAATCTCCTCGGGCGGCCTATCGTCCTGGCCCAGGAAGCCCATGGAAGTCAGGGCTCCTGCCCTCATCTTATCGAATGCCCGCGCGTCTTTCGGTCCAACTTTCATCCCGGCCTCCATCAGGCGAACTTGTCGAAATAGATCTTGTCCTCGCCTATGCCGTTTTTCTTCATCACGTTCACGCAGGCGTTGATCATGCCCGGCGAACCGCAGAGGTAGCCTTCCAGGCCCTTGTTCTTGGGGATCCTGTCCTTGAGGTAGCGATCCAGGACATCCGTGACCAGGCCCACTTCCCCTTCCCACTTGTCCTCGGGCTTGGGCTCAGAGAGGGCGGGAACGAAGTGGAAGCGCGGCCAGGTGGCCGAAAGCGAGCCCAGCTCGTCCAGATAGAACATGTCGCGCGCGCTCCGGGCGCCGAAGAAATACCAGATTTCCTTTTCCGGGAAGGCGCCCGTCTCGTGCATGTGGTGGATCATGCTCTTGAGAGGGGCCATGCCCGAGCCTCCGGCTACGCAGATCATGGAGGCCGGGGTGTCGTGGATGTGGAACTCGCCAAAGGCTCCCACCAGCTCCACCTGGTCGCTCACCTTCATGTGCTTGTGCACCCAGGTGGTCGCCATCCCGCCCGGCACCAGGCGGATGAGGAGCTCAACGTGCTTGCGATCCGAAGGCCGGGAGGACATGGAGTAGGCGCGCTGTACGGATTCCGTCATATCCCCGTAGGGCGGGACGACGAGCTGGATATACTGTCCCGCCGCGAACTCTATCTCCTGATCCTCGAGAGCGAAGAGCACTTCCTTTATGTCATAGGTGAGATCGACTATTTTTTCCACTCTAGACATGAACTTCCGTACGCTGAAGAGCTCCTCGGGCAACTCGATCTCCAGATCCTTGCGCACTTTCACCTGGCAGGAGAGGCGGATGTTGGCGGTGATATCTCCCGGGCTCATGTAGGGCATCTCCGTGGGCAGATGGGGGCCTACGTCCGTCTTGACCTTGCACTTGCATGCCCCGCAGGAGCCCCTGCCTCCGCAGGCGGAAGGGACGAATATGCCTTCTGCGGCCAAGGTCCCCAGGAGGGGGGCGCCTCCTCGCACCTCGAGGATCTTCTTGCCTCCGTTGATGGAGATTTTCACCTGTCCGTAGTCGTTGAGGAACTTGTCCAAGAGGGCGATGAGGAAGGCGAGGATGGTGGAAATGCCCGCTACGGCGAGGGGGCCGGTCAAATAGGCGCTCATGCGTGCCTCCTCACTGCACGGCTATCATGCCGGAAAAGCCGATGAAGGCCATTGCCATGAAGCCTATGGTTATCAGGGTTATCCCAGTGCCCTTGAGACCCGCGGGCACCGCCGCGTTGGCGTCGAGCTTGGTCCTGATGGATGCCAGGAGCATGATGGCGAGCCACCAGCCGGCCCCCGATCCGAATCCGAACACGACAGCCTGGAGGAATCCGTAATTCCTGATCTGCATGAAGAGTATGACGCCCAGGACGGCGCAGTTGACCGTGATCAGGGGCAGAAATATACCCAGGGCGAGGTAGAGGGCGGGCGAGTATCGGTCGATGATCATTTCCAGCATCTGCACCACTCCGGCTATGACGATGATGAAGATGATGAAGGATAGGTACTCGATTTTCAGGGGGATGATCAGGAAATGGAGGACGGCCCAGCAGATTGCCGAACAAATCCCAATAACCATGGTCACCGCCACGCCCAGACCGAGCGAGCTCTTGAAATCCTTGGATATGGAAATGAAGGAGCAGGTTCCGAGGAAATTGGAAAGGAGGATGTTGCTCGTCAGGATCGAAGCCAGAAAGAGGGGCAAAAGCCCTACATCGGGTGTGTTCATGCTGTGCCTCCCCTCACTTCGCCGCCGCGGCGCCGGGCGCCGTCCGGGCAGTCTGGCCAGCTTGGGCCGGCTGGCCTTGCTTGGGCGCTCCCGCCTTGGGCTTGGACTTGATGGTGTTGGCTCCCCAGAGAGCCAGAGCCACGAGGAAGAAGGCGCTGGGCGCCATGACCATGATAGTCCAGGGCGTAAAGCTTTCTCCCACCACCTTGAAGCCTAGAACCGATCCGAAGCCGAAGAACTCCCTGATCAAGGCTAGGCAGACGAGAACCCAGCCGTAGCCCAGTCCGTTGGCCACTCCGTCCAGGAAGGATAACCAGGGCTTGTTGCTCATGGCGAAGGCTTCGGCTCTGCCCATGAGGATGCAGTTCGTTATGATGAGGCCGACATACGGCCCCAGCTGTTTGGAGATCGCGGGCGCGAAGGCGCGCAGGAGGATGTCGATTATGATGACGTAGAAAGAATGGATGAGGACGGTCACGATCATACGCACCTTGCGGGGCATGTAGTCCTTGATGAAGGAAAGAGTGAGGCTCCCCATGGCCGTGGCGAAGGTTACGCCCAGAACCATGATGAGGGTGTTGCGCAGATTGTTGGTGACGGCGAGGGTGGAGCAGATGCCCAGGACCTGGACGAAGATGGGCGTGTTGTCCCAGAGGCCGTCCCTGAAGACTTTCTTGACCTGGCTCACTTGGCGCCTCCCACGCTGCGGATCTCGGCGAGCGCCGAGGCGACGAGGGCAGCCATGAAATCGGATGTCCTCGAAGCTCCCGTCACCGCGTCCACGATGGAGTTCTCCTTGTCGGGATCCCCCTTGCCCGAGCCTTGGACGACGGCCACGCGGCCGTCGGCTCCAACTTTTTCCCCTGCGAACTGCTCGGCGAACCAGGGCTCGCCTATCCTTCCGCCCAATCCTGGGGTTTCCTGCTGGTCCAGCACTTCCAGGCCCCGTATCCGCTCGGCCGCGGGGTCGGCGGCGAGGATGGCCGTTATGGAGCCCCAGAGGCCAGGGCCGGTCATCCTCACACCGATATAGGGAAGGCCGTCGATCTCGGCTGAATACGCGGCTGGTCTGCCTTCGCGGTCCGGGAGTTCTTCAATCCGCTCTGAGTATAGTTTTTCAACATCGGAGCGCGGCGTGGAAGCCTGGGCCAACCCGAAAGCCTTGAGGACAGCGTAATGCGCCGCGTATCGCTTGTTCGCCTCTACACGGGCCGCTGTGACCTGGTTGGCTATGGCGAGTACGACGACGAAAACCATGCAGACCGCGAAAGTGAAAACGACGACGTAGCCTATCTGCTCCTTTTTCTGCGCAAGCTTCATTTGGAGCCCCCTGCTGCCGGGGCGGCCGTGGTTGCCGGGGCTCCCGGCGCGGCC
>DATCUA010000283.1:0-4874 GCA_036567645.1 Rectinemataceae bacterium
GTGGCTGTCGATGGAGTAGTTCTTTTGGGAAAGGCGGGTGAAATGCCTCACTACCGTCAGCTCGTCGAGTTCTGGCAATTCGAGGGACTCCCTCCGCAGGTCAGCGGGCAATTCGGTTGCGGGCACGTCGGAAGAAGGAAGCGAGCAACCCACGGCTCCGGGGCTGGACAATTCGAAGAGGAGGGGTTCTGGAACGAGGTTCATCGGCTGGCCTCCTGGAGGGCATCAGCGAGTTTGTCGATCTGGGCTTTGGAGTTCATCTCGGTGACGCAGACGAGAAGATCCCTTCCATCGCTTCGTCCCAGGCGCGAGAGGGGGAGTCCGGCCATGATGCCTTTCTTGAGGAGCCTGGCGACAAGGGCTTCGGCGTCTATAGGACAGCGCACGAGAAACTCTTTGAAGAAGGTGCCCGTAATAATTTCAAAACCCTGGCTGGAGCCTATCCTCGAAGCTGCATAATGGGCCTTGTCCCAGCAAAGCCTTCCCACCTTGGCGAGCCCGCTCGCGCCGAGGGCGGCAAGGTGGATGCAAGTCTGGAGCATCGAGAGCCCTTGGTTGGAGCAGATATTGGAGACGGCCTTCTCGCGCCGGATGTGCTGTTCTCTGGCCGTGAGTGTGAGGACGAAGCCCCGCCTGCCCTCATGGTCGAATGCCTCGCCAACTATCCGGCCGGGCATCTTGCGCATGAGCTTTTCCGTGGCGCCCATCATACCCAGATAGGGGCCGCCGAAATTGACGGGATTGCCCAGGGATTGCCCCTCTGCGACTACGATATCGGCGCCCTGGGAACCGGGGCTTTTGAGAATGGAACAGAGAAGCGGATCGGCATTGACGATGAAGAGGGCGCCGGCCGAGTGCGCGGCGGCGGCCCCGGGAGACAGGGGCCTGATCTCCCCGGAAAAGTCGGGATACCCTGCTATGAGGCAGGCCGTTCCCGAATCGACAGGTGCATACTCAGGAGCACC
Organism: Rectinemataceae bacterium; assembly: GCA_036567645.1. Classification (GTDB taxonomy): domain Bacteria; phylum Spirochaetota; class Spirochaetia; order Treponematales; family Rectinemataceae; genus JAPLSO01. Next base: position 966 of record DATCUA010000283.1, read on the forward strand.
GTCGTAGAGGCATATCTCGATATCGAAGGAAGAGAGATAGGTACGCACCACCGCTTCCCAATCGGGATGGATATCGCGAGGAAGGAGGATCTTCCTCCTATCCTCGTCGATCTTCCAGGCCATCAGGATGGCTTCGGCCAGGGCCGTTGCCCCGTCGTAGTGCGAGGCGTTGACCACAGCCATGCCCAGAAGGGAAGCAGCCATGCTCTGATACTCGAAGATCGCCTGGAGGGTACCCTGGGAAACCTCAGGCTGGTAGGGGGTATAAGCCGTCAGGAACTCGCCCCTCGTGGCGAGGGCGGGCACGAGGGCGGGGATGAAATGGTTGTAGGCGCCCGCGCCCAGGAACCAGGCCAAATCCTTGCTCGTCCTGTTCTTGCCAGCGAGGTTTTCGATTTCGGCCAGGGCTTCCATCTCCGACACACCCCTCGGGAGGGAGAGCGTGGGAAAGCGCTTGGATGCCGGTATGTCGGAAAAGAGCTCCTCGACGCTCGACTTGCCGATGGCCGCGAGCATCTGTTCTCTTTCGGATTGGGAATGGGGTATGAAGGGCACGGCTCACGCCTCCCCGATAGTCTTTCCGTAGGACGCTGCGTCCATGAGGCTACTGAACTCCCCGGGATCGGAAGCCTTCACCTTGATCATCCATCCTCCGGCATAGGGCTGGGTGTTCACGAGGGCAGGATCGGCGGCCAAAGCTCCGTTCACGTCTACAACTTCCCCTCCTATCGGCATGTAGAGGTCGCTCGCGGCCTTGACCGATTCCACCGTTCCGAAGCTCTCGCCCTTGGCCAAGGCAGTTCCCATCTTGGGCAGTTCTACAAAGACGATGTCACCGAGCTCCGACTGGGCGTGATCGGAGATGCCGATGATGTAGAGATCCCCTTCTGGCTTGGCATACTCGTGCGTAGCGGCGTACCGGGCTGACGTATCTAGGCTCATGTGTTTCTCCTTCCGAATATTGGGCCGCGGCCCGTGGCCGCGGCAATGCGTATCGAAAGCTATCGCCTATAGGCGGGAACGTAGAGGGGTCTTTTCACGACGCGCGCAGGCTTCCCCTGCCCCCTGATGATTACCTGGAGTTCTGTGCCCGGCTTGGAAAAACCCGTTTCGACGAAGGCGTTCGCCGCATACGTGCGCACTGTCGGGCAGAACATGCCGGCGACACAGACTCCTACTACTCTTCCCTGCGAGGGCTCCGCGACCTGATAGCCCTCGCGGGGCACTCCGCCTTCCACTTCCAGGCCCACGAGGCGCCTCTTGAGTCCCTCAGCCTCGATAGCCTTGAGGGCCTGCGAACCCATGAAGTCCCTGTCGAAGTCGCAGGCCCATCTGAACCCCGCCTCGAGCGCGTTGATGCGCGGAGAGATCTCATGGCCATGGAGGGGCATGCCAGATTCGAATCTCAGGCTATCCCTGGCCGCTAAGCCGATAGGCTTGGTCTCTATCCCGAGCTTCTCCCCCTGGGCCAAGAGCCTCTCCCACAGGAAAAGTGCCGATTCGGCGGGGAAGAAAAGCTCTCCACCGTCTTCGCCCGTGTATCCTGTGCGGCCGAAGAGCATGGGCACGTTCTCCATGTGTATCCGCGCCCAATGGAATCGGCCTACGGCGCCAAGATCTTCCCTTGAGAGGCTCTGAAGGAGTTCCATGGCGCGTGGTCCTTGGACTGCGAGCATGTAGGTGTCATCCGACCTGTCCACAACCCGGGCTTCCCCAGAGGCATGGGCGGAAAACCAGGCGAGGTCGCTTTCTCTATTGGAGGCGTTGACGACTATCCACCACGAATCCTCCATGCGGTAGAGGAAGAGGTCGTCCAGGACCATGCCCGCCTCGTCCAGAAGGAGGGAATACCTGGCCATGGGAGCTACCATATCGGAAATCTTGGCGCTCACCAGGCTCGAGACCAGGTCATCCGCCTTCGGGCCCCTTATCTCTATCTGGCCCATATGGTCTATGTCGAAAAGACCGACCGAACGCCTGGTTATCGCGTGTTCTTCCAACGCGCCAGTGGGATAGCTGATCGGCATTTCGTAGCCGGCGAAAGGCGCCATGCGCGCCTTGGCCGAAACATGCCAATCGTGGAGTGCTGTTGCCTTCGTATCGACCTCCTCGGAGTACTCGCAAAGGGATTTTAGTATACCACCGCGTCTGGCAACCCGCAACGAAGACCGCTTCAGCAGAAGCTTCGCTTCAGAAGCTATTGCGGGAAAGGGGCTTGCCTATGTACACCCCCTCCCCTCCCAGGTAGTCCCTCTCCTTTCCCTCGACGAGGATCTGTACATCCTGTACCGAAGGAAAGACGGTGGCGGTGTAGACGACTTGCTTGAGCTGGGATGCGAATCCTTCGCTTCCGTACCTGTTGTACATGAAGCTTTCGTTGAAGTCGATGATTGCAGTGCTTCCTCGCACGACGATGCTTCGCAACTTGGTCCCATGGGGGATGAGAGAGACGAGGCCCGATCGAATCTCCGCTTCGCTTGGACCTGACAGGAGTGTCTGGATAGTATCCGTCAGGGGCGATTCGGTAGAGGCTATCCTTCGCTTGACTTCCCTCGTCGAAATGAGCCCGTCGTCTTCGATTTTCAGGAAATACAGGATCACCGTCCGGACTGATTCTTGATCTTGTCCAGGGATACCGGGGAAACCGGATGGGGAGCGTGGGGATGGCGATACGCTCTGCGGAGGGGAAGCGGGGATTGTAGTCGATGAGGGCAGAGTAGTCTGAGGTTTGGTTCGGGGCGCGAGCCTTTTCGACACGAGGCCGATGAAGTCAGTCTTGTCGAGGGCTTGTTTGATATTCGGATACTCGATTGCGAAGACGACGAGGAGGACGAGAAGACCCAGCGCTAGCACGATCCATCCGGAATTGGCCGAATGCGGAGACTTCCTCTTCTTCTTCGCCATGGCACGATACTAGACAGAGGTCCCGATTCGGTCAAGGGAGAGCCGGATGAAGTCAGAAAGCCTCCCTCCTGGGAGGATCGCGAAGATGCCCGGAAGCGGAAATCCTCCAAGAGCGACTGCCTCGGCGGGCGAATCGGAATCGAAGCCGTTCCAGAGAGCGAGAACCTGTCGCCTGCATCGGGAGTGGATCTGGAGAAGTCCATCTCCGCGCAAGGCGTGGGTATGCGAAAGGGCGGTATGGCCGACTGCCCAAAGCCTCCTCCGAGTTCCCGAAGGCGCTCCGAGGATGGATTCCATCGAGGCTGCGAGGGCGCCCGGTTCGGCCTCCCCATTCCGTGTCCAGATCAGCGAGTACCCTATCTCCGCTTCGCCGTGGCGCTTGACGAGGTCGTCGATTTGAAGCGGGCGGCCCGGCTCTGCGTGGCTCGCGCAAAAATCCCTTCCAGCGGCTAGGAGGGGAAGGCAAAGCTCATAGGCCCGCACGAGCTCGCAGAGTTCCAAACCGTATCGTTCGCGGAACCAGGCGGCTCCCATAGAACCCTCGTTTGCATATTTATAGAAAGGCTGATCGCCATGGTCTGAACGGTTGCACATGTTGTCGTGGTTGCCCTTGAGGCAGATGAAGCGTCCGGGGAAAGCGGCTTGCAGCCCGGCCGCCAGGGCGAGGGTCTTGAGCGAATAGCCCATCTCCTCTTCCATCTCGGGGCCCATGAGGCCCCAATCCCCTCTCGAGCCGTCCCGAGCCCCCGAGAGTGCCCGCCTGGCCGCCTTTTCCCAACGCGCGGCGGCTTCTGCACCCTCGGTGTGGAGGACATCCCCCAAGCACACGAGGCTCGCTTTTTCGGCCGCCATGAGTTCTGCAAGATTCAGGTTCGTGCCGGGCACTTCCGATTCGAGTACATCGGAAAGGAGCGCGGTCCTGGCGTGGAGATCGGGAAGGATGAACACCAGTCCATCGTGGAGTCGCACCAGTCCGCCGGGCTTTCCATCGTCGTCCCGCGGCCT
>DATCUA010000284.1:0-6563 GCA_036567645.1 Rectinemataceae bacterium
CGCGTCCCAGGGCCGCCAGGAGCGCGCCTCTGCCCTACGCCGCTTCACCTGGCCTCTAGCCCGCCAGCCGTTTCGCCCGCTCCTCGGCGCGGAGCCGCACTTCCTCGGCTCCCTCGATCTTGCGGTTGCGCATAAGGAAGGAGCCGGCGCAGACCAGGCTATGGACCGCGCCCCCTCCCCCCGCATAGACGAGGTTGGCTCCAAGGTCGTGCCTGGGGACCATGCCGGGCGCCTTCAGGTCGACGAGGATGAAATCGGCCGAAGCCCCCGCCTCCAGCCTGCCCGCCCCATCTCCGAAGGCTTCATGCCCTCGCGTGCCCGCCGCGGCCAGGAGCTCGGCTACCCCAAGCCGCGTCGAATCCCTGAAATGATGCTTTTGGAGAAGCCCCGCCAGCTTCATGTCGGCGAAAAGATCCAGGCCGTTGTTGGAGGCCGCCCCGTCGGTGCCCAGGAGGGTGGCTATGCCCCTGCTCCTGGCCGCGGCGTAATCGTAGGCCGGCCCCGAAGCCAGTTTCATGTTCGAGGCCGGATTGTGCACGAGCCTCACCCCCCGCTCCGCCAGGAGATCGAAATCCGCTTCGTCCAGCCAGAGCCCATGGGCGGCGAAAAGCCGGGGGCTCAAGACGCCCAGGCTGTCCAGGTAGAAGGCCGGGCTCATGCCGTGGGCTTCCCTGCAGGATCGGCTTTCGAACTCGGTCTCGGCGAGGTGGATATGGAGGCTCAAGCCCCTGTCGCGCGAAAATGCCCCCAGCCAGCGCAGGGACGAAGCCGTCGTCGCGTACACGGAATGCGCGGCCAGGTTGAATGACACCAGGGGTCCGAAATCGGGGAGGTGGTCGAAGAACTCTTCGCAGGCCTTCCGCTGCGCCGCAGCCTTGCCTTCGTCCATGCCGTCTATCAGGGCGTAGTTGACGACGAATCTCATGCCCGAATCGCGGGCGGCCCGTGCCGAGGCGAGGGGATCGAGATACATGTCGTGGCAGATGCTCGTGCCCGAGGATATCATTTCGATAGCGGCCAGCCTGGTTCCCCAGTAGATATCCTCGGCGTCCATCCTGGCTTCCCGGGGCCAGATTGCCTCGCCCAGCCAGCGCTCCAGGGGAAGACCCTCCCCGAGCCCGCGCAGGAGGGTCATGGCCGAGTGGGCGTGGGCGTTGACCAGGCTTGGCATCACGGCCAAGCCCCTGGCGTCGAAGACCTCGGCGGCCTCGCGGTCCCTCGAGCCGGGTCCAAACGCCTCGCGTCCTGGCCGCACGCGATCCGACGGCTGGCGACTCGCCGGCTCCACCGAGGCTATCCGCGTTCCTTCCACCAAGATATCGATGAGCCTTCCGTCCAGATCCGCGCCTTCGATGAGCAGTGCCATGCGCGCCTCCCGAAATTTCCGCCCTTCCCTAACCCTCGCTCCCCAGCCGCCAAAGCCCTTTTCTAGCCTATTCTCCTGGCTATCTCGCGCACCAGGGCCGAAAACCTGGGCTTCACCCGCTCCGATACTTCCAGCACCTCGTCCGAACTTATCTTTCCCTCGCCGATGCCTGCGGCCAGATTGGTTATGCAGGAAATGCCGAGGACCTCTATGCCCAGGTGGGCCGCCGCTATGGCTTCGGGCACCGTCGACATGCCCACGGCGTCGGCTCCTAGGATCCGGGCCGCGCGTATTTCGGCAGAGGTCTCGAAGCTGGGCCCGGTAAACCACATGTACACGCCTTCCTTCAACGCCAGGCCCAGGGAAGATGCGGCTTTCTTCGCCTCATCGCGCAAAGCTGGCGAATACGCCTTCGTCATGTCGAAGAAGCGCTCGCCCAGGGCGGGATCGTTCGGTCCCCTGCAGGGATTCAAGCCCGTGAGGTTCAGGTGATCGGTTATGAGCATGAAGTCGCCTGGCCGGAAGGATTCCTTCACCCCTCCCGCCGCGTTGGTCAGCAAAAGGCGCTCCACTCCCAGAGCGCCGAACGTGCGTACGGGCATCGCAACCTGATCCAGGCTCCAGCCCTCGTAGTAATGGAACCGCCCCTGCATGGCGAGAACCCTCGTCCCGCCGAGCATCCCAGCCACGAGCCTGCCAGCGTGCCCCGGAGCCGTGGATCGGGGAAAACCCGGAATATCCTCGTAGCGGATGACAATCGGATCGGCTATTTCCTCGGCAAGACCTCCAAGCCCCGAGCCCAAGACAATAGCCAGCCTCGGCGCCTTCCCGATCCGTACTGATATATAGTTCGCTGCTGCTTCCGCCTGTCCTTCGCCCATGGAACTCTCCTTTAAACCTCGCTCCCGCATTATCTGGTTCCCCGCAGCATGTCCGCCAAGTCTCGCACTACGTTCTGCCGCCCGCCTTGTGTCCTCGGCCCTCATCCAGCCCCTTTCTATATCCCGCCGAGGATGGCGAAGGGCAATATGAGGATGATGAGGAGTATCTGCCCAATGAGCTTGAAGAAGTCGCCGGCTTTTTTCGCTTTCTCCGCGCTGTACGAGGCTGAATCATTCCTCGAAGGGAATACTTCCGTCTTCTCCCCCGCCTTTACTGTCACATGCTCGACGTGGTCGTCGTATTTCCAGTCGTTCCAGCGCACCTCGAGCCTGCCTTCGGTCTCGAACATATGCATATCCAGGGGTGTACGGCCCAGGTAGTTTCCCTCCAGGTACACATCCCCCGAAGCCCCCAGGGCCGAGCGCACGAGGAGCCTTCCCTTGGCGGGAATGGGCTTCTTTCTCGATCCGGGCTGGAAAAAGGCAACAGGCTCGGAGAGCCTCTTTTCAGCCACGATTCCGTTCGTGCGCAGGTCGCGGATACGGTATGCCAGGAGATCGACGCGGTACCTGCGCTTCGCCTCGTCGAACCTGATGCCCCAGTCGATTTCTCCCGCCAGAGCCTTGGACTGTACCAGCTCGTCCATGTCCACGATAGCCTTCTTGGGATCGGGTTTGGATCCCAGATCGAGTTCGAAGCGCAGCGGATCGGCGGGCAGAGTCTTGTCGACGCTCTTCACTGTCATGGGCCAGATGCGTCTGTTGCGGTCGAACTCTCCCACTTCCAGTTCCACGGACTTGCCCCTGAGAGTCCAAGTTCTCGAGGCGATGCTCTTGAGGGTCTCTTCGTGCTGGAAGCGAATATTCGCCACCTGGGCTTCTTCCTGTTCGGCGGAGTTGCGCCTCAGGAAGGAGAGATCCGCCTCCCTGCCGGCCTCAACGCGCTGGCGCTCCAGCCGTATCCGCTCCTCGAACTCCTTGTCGGTCTCGGTGATATGGGGCTTTTCCTCGGCGAGCCTCTGGGCCTTCTTGTCCCAGACCGCGTTGGTTGCCGCTTCGGCCTTGGCGAGGGCGGCCGCGTACTCGCCCCGGATGGCCTCCATTGCCGAGGCGAGCTTGTCGGCTGCCCCAAGGAGTATGTCGGGATCCTCCGAAGCCGTGTCCTTGGCGAGCTTGTCGAGTTCGGCGCGCTTGGATGCCACGAGCCTGCTCAGCTCTTCCTGCCTGGCCCTGGCGTCGAGTTCGGCCTTGGTCTTGCCCTCGCTCTCCTCCCGCGCCGCGGCTTCTATTCTAGCCTGGAGGGCAGAACTGCGCGCGAGGTTCTCGGCTTCCAGTTTCTTGGCTGTCCTCAAGGCTTCCTGCTTGCGTTGCTCGGCTTCCATTGCGTAGCGCTCGGCCGAGTTCGAAGATGAATCTATCTTTTTCTGCAATTCCTGTATCTGCGAATCGAGGAGGCTGAGCTCCTGGGCGTAACGGGCGAGGGCCGAGGCCGTGTCCATGAAGAAGAAGGGCGCGGAGAGGCCGTTGTCGAAGCGAGGCTGCTGCCTGCCTCCTGTAGTCGCCTTCACTTCGGCTATGACGTTGGTCATCATGTCGGAGAGGCTCAAGCCTGGCTTGCCTATGTTTTTGAGAAGGGCGGCGGTGAACACCCCGTTCCGCCCGCTTCCGTCGTCGGCCGTCCGCCCCGGCTGGGTGGCATAGCCGATGCAGGTCTCCAGATCCATGGGCGCAGAGACCAGTGCCAGGCCTCGCAAGCCCGACCGGGAGGACCCCTGGAAGGGATTGTCCCTGCAGGCGTCCAGGAAAATCAGCGCAGTCGCGCTTCCCGAGGCGCGAATCCGCTCCAGCACGTCGTCGAGAGAGATTCCGCGCGATTTGACTTGTCTGGTGTTCTGGATATCCTCGCCCACGGGGATGAGGTAGTTTTCCCCATCCACCTGGACGGCATGGCCTGCGTAGTAGAATACCGCAGTGCCTCCCGGCTTCAAGGCTCGAGCGAACTCGTCCAGAGAGGATTCGAAGTCGAATAGATCGAGGTCCCTGCGCAGGAAAACCCGGAAGCCCGCGTCGGCGAGGGCTCTGGCCATGTCGACTGCGTCGTTGGAGGGGTTCGCCAGGGGGCTCGAGCGGTACGCAGAGTTGCCGATGACCAAGGCTACTCGGCCTTCCGCCGGCTGCCCGCCTAGATCCTTGGGTTGAACCTGGGAACCCAACGCGGCGGGAAACACGGCGATGATGAGTATCGCGGCACAACATCGGAAGCAGAGCGAGGCTTTTGTAAAAAATCGTCCCATGATACCGACCGAATTTGTAAAGGTAGTGGCATTATCGCCCGCCCAATTCGCCGAGGCAAGCGGAATCGCCTCCGCGCCCGGGGAGCGCGACCCGGAGGTTTTTCTCGATACATTTATATCGATAAATATTAACTATTTTACTTTTCAGTAATTATTTTATTTTGCTCACTTGACACGATGTCTTTGCCGTTTACATTTCGTCCACACCATTAGCGTATTCATAAAGCATAAATGTCGATTTAGAAAAGTATGGAGGCTATCATGAAAAAGTCCCTCAAAAGGACCTTCGGCTATGCTGTCGGGGTCTTCGCCGTCGCCCTTTTCGCGTTCTCCTGCGCCAACCCGCTCTCTCCCACTCTTCCTATCGATTCGACAGGAGCTAAAACCCTCGTGAACGGAGTGGAAACCTTCACGCTTTGGGCTGGTCAGCATATCGACGCGGGAAGAGTCTCAGTGTGGCGCGACGCTTCAAAGCTCTATGTCAAATACGAGACGAATTCCAGCTTCACGATCGACCAGACCCATGTCTGGGTAGGCTCGAGCCTCTCCGATCTGCCTGTCAACAATTTAGGCGTCCCGGCTCCAGGCCAGTTCCCCTCGGTTATAGGATCCTACGCAGCCGGAACCAAGACTGCTACCATCAGCTTCAGCTTCCTTCCCTCGTGGGAAGGCAAGTCCCTCTATATCTTCTCCCATGCCGCCCTGCTTTCCACGCAGTATGGAAACCAGACCGGATGGGCTGGAGATAATTCGCTGAACATCTCCCGTTGGAACTTCTACATGAACGTGGTTCCTCCCACGATAGTCCCCGTCGACCCTGAAGATCCCGAAGAGCCAGAAGTTCCCCTAACCTATACCATCTCAGGCTTCGTCTTCCATGACCTCGATTCCGATGGCGTCAAGGACGATGGCGAACCCGGGCTCTCCGGCGTCCAGGTTTCTCTTGCCGGTGGAGCTTCCGCGCTTTCAGGATCCGACGGCGCCTACAGCTTCGCCGGCCTGGCCGCAGGCAGCTACACCGTGAACTCCGGCAACCTCGCGGGATTCTTTCCCACCCCCTACGATCTGCCCACCGTTTCCAGGACAGTCTCACTGCCCGAATCCAAGACCGGTGTGAACTTCGGCCTATCCTACGAGAGCATCTCCGGCCGCGCCTTCAGGGATTCCAACGCCAACGGCGCCTTCGACTCAGGCGAAGAAGGCCTTGCCGGCGTCCGCCTCGCTCTCTCCGGTGCCGCCACCGGTAGCGTCATGTCCGGCCCCGACGGTTCCTACCTCTTCGATCATCTCAAGGGCGGTAGCTCCCTGTACACTGTGGCCGCCGGCGATGTAGCGGGAGAGTATCACACCCCCTATGCCGCCCCCTTCGTCTCCTGGACGGGATCGGCATCGGCCTCAGGAGTCGATTTCGGTTATTCCCACGAATCTGTAAGCGGAGTGGTCTTCTACGATGCCAACCGCAACGATGTATATGACGCAGGCGAGCCCCTCCTCTCCGGCTTCGGCGTCAGGCTCAACACGGGCGCCTCCGCCGTCAGCGGCTCCGATGGATCCTACCTCTTCGACAATCTCATAGGCGGTTCCTCCTACACCGTGAGCGCCAACGACAAGGAAGGCTTCGTCCACAGCGTCGCCGTTTCCCGGACCGTTTTCCCCGCCAACGCCGTTCCCGCCAAGGCCGATTTCGGCTTCGCGGTGGACTACTCCTGGATCCCCGGCAAACTCGCGAACGGTTTCACCATCTGATACTGGAAGAACAACGTGGACAAGGCCATAGCCGGTAAGACAAGCGGCATCCAGGTGAGCAAGTCAGTTCTTTTAGGCTATCTCGGTACCCTCTCCAATTTCGCCCTCGATCCCCTCAACCATAGCGCCGACTCAACCGGCCTCAAGGCGGCATCCGCAGTGCTGAGCGCCACCGGTTCCTCGCCTACCCTCTTGCTGGCGAAGCAGCTCCAGGGATCGGAGTTCAACTACGCTTCCGGCGCCTACATAGGCGGGAACGCCCTCGTAACCGCATTC
>DATCUA010000285.1:0-4557 GCA_036567645.1 Rectinemataceae bacterium
GGGACGACGCCGTCGTTCCGCACCGCCATCCGGTATTCTATGGTTTCCTTGGGTTCGATGATCCCGTTGCCGTTGCCGTTGGAGTAGCCGGGGATATCGTCGTCTATCTTGATATCGCCGAAAACGAGGGGGCCTACACGGTTCACTTTTATCGTAAAGTACTCGGCGAATTCGTCGTTCTCGCCTCCGAAATCCGAATCCCAGACCCGCAGTTTCAGCTTAAGCTCGGCCTGGTCGGGACATTCGGGGGAAATCGATATGGTATACGAGGTTGGGGAGTCTATTTCCATCCCTGGAACGAAGGTGCGCGTTTCGCCCGTGGATTCGTCGCGCACCGAATAGATGACCTCGCTCACGTCCACCTGCACGAGGGGATCCATGGACATCAGGAAGGCCGAGGTGGATCTCCAATCCTTGCTTCCGTGGTTCTTCAAAGAAATGCCGAGGCTCAATACTTCGCCTGAGTCTATGGCCCGGTTTCCGTTGCCCTGATAGCCCCGATCGCGTTCCAGGCTGATCCTGGATATCTTGAGATCGTTTGTCGATGGAAGAATGGTGGCGGCTCCGCCCGAAATGGTGAAAGAAGGATACTTGGGATCGCCCTGCCGATTGAATTGGCTGATGCGGGCCGAAAGGAGCTTGGGGTCCTTGGCCATGTTCAGGCACTCGTATATGAAGGCCCTGTTTTTTAGAAAACCTTTCAGATCCTCGTATGCGAGCCTGGTGAGTATGGGGGTACTCTGGTTCAGGTAATACATGAAAAAGGCCTGGACCCCGCCTACGAAAAACTCGACCATATCATGATCTATTTTCTGTCCCGTCCATTCTTCGAGAAGACGGGCGTAGCCGGATCCTACAGCACCGATAAAATCCTTGGCGACGAGGGAATTCTTTGCCTGCCGCTCCTTATCTTCTTTTATGCTGGACAGTTCGGCCAGCCCTTTATCCAATCGTTCGTCGAGATCCCTCCAGAGGATTGCATATCCGCTCTCCTCCTGGGCTAGCACCATATCGGAAGGCGCCAAGAAAAAGACTATCGTAACAACGAGAATGATGAAGCTGACTGGAAGTTTACCTGGTCTCATGTTCCCTCCGACGTGTTTTAGGCTCTTTTTTACTTGTTCGCATTACCGCTCGCCCGCAAAAGCTCTATCTCCCTTAAAAACTGATCCGCCGTCTCGTATTTCCTGTAGACCGAGGCGAAGCGTATGTAGGCGACCTTGTCGAGGTCGTAGAGGCGGCGCAATACCATCTCGCCGATGGCTTCGCTGGAGATCTCGTTGGAGGCCTTGGCGAGTTCGGCGGATTCGTCCTCGATCTCGTTTATGAAGTTTTCAATGGACATCTGGGAGACGGGGCGCTTTTCCAGGGCGCGGATGAGGCCGCGCTCGATCTTCGTACGCTCGAAGGGCTCCCTGCGGCCGTCGCGCTTTATCACCATGAGGGGCTTTTCCTCGATGCGTTCGTAGCTGGTAAAGCGCAGTCCGCAGGAAACGCACTCCCTGCGGCGCCTGATAGCCTCGCCGTTGGCGAGGCTGCGGGAGTCTATGACCTTGTCGTCCAGGCTCCCGCAGTGGGGACAGCGCATCCTCAGGCTTCCGGGGCGGCTGGCGCCTGCCCTCCGCCAGTTGCGAAGTGCTTCAGTATCTCCATGGGCAGGGGGAATATGATGGTCGAGTTCTTTTCCACCGCTATCTCGGAGAGGGTCTGCAGGTAGCGCAGCTGGAGTGAGGATGGGGAGGCATCCATGACGCGGGCGGCCATGGCGAGCTTCTCGCTCGCCTGGAGCTCGCCCTCGGCCGCAATGATCTTGGCTCGGCGCTCGCGCTCTGCCTCGGCTTGGCGCGCCATGGCTCGCTTCATGGACTCGGCCAGCTCCACGGCCTTGATCTCAACGGCTGTCACCTTTATGCCCCAGGGGTCGGTGGCCACATCCAAAAGCTGGCGCAGTATCTGGCCCAGCTCGGCGCGCTTGGCGAGCATCTCGTCCATCTCGTGCTGGCCAAGGACGGAGCGCAGGATGGTCTGTGCCAGGAGGCTCGTGCTGTTCGTGTAGTCGGCCACCTTGTTGACGGCGAGGATGGGGTCGAGGACGTTGAAGTAGACGACGGCGTCAACGATCACGGGCACGTTGTCGCGCGTAATCACTTCCTGCTTCGATACATCGATGGTGAATGTGCGCATGTCCACCTTGCGCATGACATCGATGCCGAAGGGGAAGATGAGGTTGAAGCCCGGGGGCACCACTTCCTTCATCCGTCCCAGGCGGAAGAGCACTCCGCGCTGGTACTCGGTGATTATGCGTATGCTTTGGATAAGGACGATTGGCGGAACGGCGAAAAGCATCATGGAAAAGATGTTTTCGTCGTAGCCGAGCGCGAGCGTGGGGGCCGCCCAGAGGATTCCCGTAACAAGGAAGGCCCAGAAAAGTGGCTTATTCTTCGTGACGAGGGCTATTACCGCGAAACCGATCCACCAGAGGCAAAACAGGACGAACAGAACCAGGAACAGGCTCATGGCCACCTCCGTGATGCGCTGTGTCTGAAATACTATATACTCGCCGGAGATTGCTGTCACCGCGATTTTTTCGTATGTTCTATCATGACCGACGCAGATACATCAGCATTCAGCCGGAGGAAGCGATGACATTCGCCGAGCGCATGAAGCAGGTTTTCGAAAAAGGCCTCGATTCGTCCAAGGATTTCTTGTCCAAGGCGGGCAGCCAAGCCCAGGTCTGGGGCGAGATGGGCAAGCTCAAGTTCGAGATACTCCAGCTCCGCGCCAAGGCCCAGAGCCTTACCTCGCGGCTCGGAGCCGAGGTGTACGAGCTTCTGGTCGACAAGGGCGAGCCCATGATCGGGGTCTATTCCGAAGGAGTGGCGCCCCTCATACAGCAACTCAAGGCGATCGAGAAGGAGATCGCCGAGAAGGAAGGCGCCTACAAGCTCGCCGGAGGCCTGGACGACGATCTCGATGCCGAAGAAAAGCGCTGACCTCGATCCTGGCGCCCGGCTAGAAAACCGGGCGCTTCCTATCAGACCCCGCGGGCTGATATTCGACCTGGACGGGACTCTCGCGGACACCATAGCCGATTTGGCACAAGGGGTTAATCGCATCCTGGCGCGCTACGGATTCCCCGTCCACGGCCACGAGAAATACAAGCTCATGGTGGGCGACGGTTTTTCAAATCTCATGCGAAGGGCTCTCCCACCCCAGGCCGTAACCGATACGGAGCTCTTCGCGCGGGTTCTCGAGGATGCACGGGATTCTTATAACGCATGCTATCTAGACCAGACGAAGCCCTATCCAGGCATGCCCGAGACGCTTTCGAGGCTCGACTTCATGGGGATCCGCCTCGCCGTCCTCTCCAACAAGCCCCATGAAATGGCCAGCGCCATGGTAGCCGCGCTCTTTCCAGGGATCCGCTTCGACGACGTGCGCGGCCAGTCCCCGGGCCAGGCGCTCAAGCCCGACCCCGCGACCGCCCTCGCGATCTGCCGCAAAGCTAGCCTGGAGCCCGGCCTCTGGGCCCTGGTGGGCGATTCCGGCGTAGACATGCTCACCGCCAAGGCCGCAGGCATGGCCGGCCTGGGAGCAGCTTGGGGCTTCCGTGGTGCGGAAGAACTGCGCGCAGCAGGAGCCGACGCCGTCCTCTATACTCCCCCCGATATCCTCAGCTTTTTTCAACAAGCTTCGTGACACCAGACTTTTATTGCGCAAAGCGCCTTTGTTCTTTATACTTTCCCCATCTCTACACGGTATACGGCCGCACTCAGCGGTCCCTCAGGAGCGCCCATGGACAGGAAAGCCATTCTCGATCGCGCGCGCGACTATCTTTCCAGGGAAAACGATGCCGTTTTTTCCGCCGAAGTTGAACGACTCATAGAGGCCCAGGATTTTTCCGAGCTCGAAGACCGCTTCTACAAGGATCTGGAATTCGGCACGGGCGGGTTGCGCGGAATAGTGGGCGGAGGCTACAACCGCATGAACAGCTACGTGGTCATGCGCGCAACGCAGGGCCTTTGCGACTACATAAACCAGTATTATGGCGGGGCGCCAGGACTTTCGGCCTGCGTAGCCCACGATTCGAGGCGCATGTCCAAGGAATTCGCCGAAGCCACCGCCTCGGTTTTTGCCGCCAACGGCATCAAAGCCTACCTCTTCCCCTCCCTGCGCCCCACGCCAGCCCTTTCCTTCGCTTTGCGCAAGCTCGGTTGCTCAACGGGCGTCGTGGTGACGGCGAGCCACAACCCGCCTCAGTACAACGGCTACAAAGCCTACTGGAACGATGGCTCCCAGGTAGTGCCCCCCCACGATACGGGCATCATAGAAAAGGTGCAGGCCGTCAGCTCGGTCAAGACGATGGCCCTGGAAGAAGCTAAGGACAAAGGCCTTATCTCCATCCTGGGCCAGGACATGGACGACGCCTATGTTGCCATGGCCAAGTCCAAGCTTTTGCGGCCCTGGCTCTTCAAGGAAGCGGCGGGCAAGGTCAAGCTCGTCTACACGCCTCTGCACGGCACGGGCGCGATGCTTTTCGAGCGCATTTTGGGCGAG
>DATCUA010000286.1:0-3165 GCA_036567645.1 Rectinemataceae bacterium
AGGAGGGCCTGAACACCCCGGTGTAGTAGCGGTACTCGAGCCTCCAATCGATGAACAGGACATTGCCCAGGAATCCCGCGGCGGCTCCCCAGTTCTTCGGCCCCCCGTCCCAGACGATGTCCGTCTGCGGGCCGGCGGCTATGTCGACCGAATTGTATGTAAAGGCATTCTTGACGTAGGGGAGGGTGACGGCGGCGTCGGCGAAAGCGCGTAGGGAGAGGATTTCGTTCTTCTTGATGATGGGAAGGTCGAGGTCGGCACCGGCGCCGAGGAACATGAAGTTGTCCTGGACCGCGTCGAAGGATGGATCGTTCAGGTCAGAGGCTGCCGCAAGGTCGGCAACGCCCGATACTCCGAAGGCTAGCTTGGAACCCTTGATGGGCCTGAAATAGAGGCGAGCTCCGACGATCTCGGGTATGGGCAAGTCGTTTGCCAGGGCTTCGAAGCCGAAAGCGCCGAAATCGAATCCCGTGTTCACACCCGTGCGTCGGATGCTCGGGAAGTCGGAATCGTTCCTGTAGTTCCTCATGATGAGGCCGTGGCCTATGGTGAGGTCGTGGAGATTGCCAACTTTGACGAAAAACTTGTCCTCCAGGGGCTGGCCGAACTCGAGGTACTTGACCTTGAGCACGAGGTCGGCTGCCACGTCCAGGGCCGCTTTTATATAGTCGCCGGAACCCCAATAGTCGGCTCCGAAGTTCCACTCGTTGTTGCCGCCAGGGGCGTACCAGGTGCCTGGATTGAAGAGGTCGTCCTTGTAGATGACGGGAAGGTAGAGGCCGAGCTTGAGCCTCCCCATCCTCACCTCCGGAGAGAGGACGATCTTGGAATAGGCCTTGCCGTCTATGGTGACCGATCCCATCTCCATGCCCATGTTATCCCTCATCCAGTCCATGACCCCAGCCATGGGTCCGGCCTGCGCGCCCGCGGCTGATAGGGCCAGGATTCCCAGGAGGACGAGAAGCGCTATTCTTCTTTTCATCATTAGCCTCCCTATCCGATCAGAAGCGCACCGAGGCGCTCAAGGAAGAGCTCACGTCCCAGTCTCCCGCTCCGCTGGCCAAGGAAGGATCCCAGCGTATAGCGTAGTCCAGGGTGAGCACCGTAGCTCCGGTTTTATAGTGCACGGCGAAGCCTATCGCCGCGTCGGTGGGGTCTATCAAGTCCTTGACCTTGTCCAGGAAGGTGTTCGGGGTGCCCTTGCCGATGAAGAACTTCTCATAGCTGCCTTCGAGGGAGAGGCCGGAGATCAACCCTTCCTTGAGGACGAGGGAGCCCTTGAGGTGCGGATACTCGGTGCTGTCGTCCGCGTCGTTTATCACAGAGTCGAATGGGCCCGAGACCGTAGCGTCGAACACGAGCTTGTCTGAGAAGAGGTCGAATCCCAGGAAGGCCTGCCATGATGGTATGAAGGCTCCTGGCGTGGGATTGGCCGCGATGAAATCGTAGCGCTCGTCGCGCAGGATGTCGTAGTTGGCGTCGAAATAGGAAGGAATGAAGCCCTCCTGCAGGTAGCGGAACTGGAGGCCGTATTTCATGAATCCGATCAGCTTCCCCCCGATTCCTGCAATGGCTCCCATAGACTCGTTCATTTCCCGGGCTCCCTCCACATAGGCGGTGAGGGAGAGGGCGGGATTGGTGAGTATGGGCATTGTCACATCGGCCCCGAGCACATAGATGAGGCTTCCGGTTCCGGGCGCCGTGTAGAGATAGGGATCCTGATCCACAACCCCCGTGGCGCCGAGCTGTGTCCTGCCCAGCACCGACTTGCCGAGGAAAGCGAGGGGTCGCAGGTAAACCCTGCCGCCTACGACGTCCAGCTTGGCCAGGTTGCCCGTGAGCGCCTCGAGCCCGAAGTAGGGCACATTGAAAAGCTCTCCGTCTATCCCAGCCTGGAGTCCGAAGATCCTCTGGTCGGGGAGGAACCGGGTGTTGGCGTAATCGTTGATGATGAGGCCGTTTCCCAGGGTGAAGTCATCGATGGAACCCAGCTTGGCGTAGAGGGGATCCACGCCGCGCAACCCGTAGCGAACGTACATGATCTTAGGCAGATAGACGTCGAAGATGGTCTTGCCCTCTGCCGTGTTGGGTATCCAGTCCCACTTGTATATCTTGATGGGATCTGAAGATGATTCGGGATATAGCTGGAACCTCAGGGTGAGGTCGAGCCCGATGCCGAACTTCCCTATAGCCAGGTCGGGCCGGAATCCGAGCTTGGACCAGCTCTCGATCACCCCCGTGTCTGGATCGGGCAGGAGATCGGATCCGAGATTGAGCCCGGCCGAGAAGCCCCTGTCCTGCCCCGAATCCTGGGCCGACAATGGAAGAATCAGCGCGAAGGCGACGAGTACCAGGAGTAGTCGCTTCATCGTTCGTGTGCCTCCTTCATCCGGGCCTGCCTTCTTCGTATGGCTGCCCTCCGCACCAGTATAAATCACATCGAAGCCAAATGCACGATAGGATTGGGCTTTTTCGTAGCGGTTTTCGGCATGCGCGCATCTTGGCTCCATACCCTTCGCTAGGATACCCTCGAAACAGTCCTAGGTTGCCGGGAGGTATCCATGAGTTTCTTCGATGCCATAGAGAAAATCGTCGATGAGAAAGGCACGAGCCTCTGCGTGGGCCTGGATCCCTGGTTCGAGCCCGAACGCAGGGCGGCTCTTGGCCTGGATGCCTGTTTCGATGCCGCACTGGAGGCCAACCTGCGCATCGTGGAAGCGACTGCTCCCTTCGCGGCTTGCTACAAGCCCAACCTCGCATTCTACGAAGCCTTCGGCCCGAGGGGGTATGAACTCCTTGAGCGCACTGTCGAAGCCATGCCGGAGGGCATGCCGTGGATAGCGGACGCCAAGCGCGGCGATATAGATAGCACAGCTGCGGCCTATGCCCAGGCCATATTCGGCAATCTCGGCGCCGACGCCGTAACCTTGAGCCCCTACATGGGCAAAGACGGGGCCGACGCATTCCTCGCATGGAAAGATACGGGGCTCTTCCTCCTCTGCAAGACATCCAACCCAGGCGCGACCGCTTTCCAGGCCCTGGATGTGGGCGGAGAGCCGCTCTTCGTTCGAGTCGCCCGGGAATGCTCGTCCTGGTCGCCTCGAGTCGGGCTGGTCGTGGCGGGCAACGACCCGGAAGCGCTCCGGGCCGTCCGGGCGGCGGCGC
>DATCUA010000287.1:0-3417 GCA_036567645.1 Rectinemataceae bacterium
CTTGCGGGCATGGTCAATCCAGTCCTCTACATCTTCGATCTCGAAGCCTACGACGAGCGGGGAATCCGAAAGCTGAGGTATAGGATTCCTTACAGCGATCTGGGCCAGCTCCCGAAAGAGACTCTGGAGAAGCGCATGGCCGCGGACGAGGCCCTGGAGTGGGGACATTCGCTATCGGATCTCATCGGAGGCCAGGCGAGCGCCGGTTTCTCAATTGAAGGATTCTTCGAGGATTCCTCGGGGAGAAATGATATACTCGACCCATATATAGATTGCTTTTTCGCCACGAGGGCGGTGAAGCGACGCGATCCGGGCGGGATGGAGGCCTGAAAATGAAGAAGCTATTCTTGAGCGCCGACATAGAGGGGACCTGCGGCATCGCGGACTGGAAGGAGACCGAGCTGGAGAACAGCCAAAGCGCTTATTTTCGGGCTCAGATGACGAAAGAAGTGGCAGCCGCGTGCGAAGCCGCCCTGGCGGCGGGAGCCGGGGAGATTCTCGTCAAGGACGCGCACTCCACGGGGAGAAATATCGATCCCTCTCTCCTGCCCCAGGAGGTGAAGATACTGAGGGCTTGGACGAGGGATCCCCAGTCCATGGTGGCGGGCCTGGATTCGAGTTTCGACGGAACCCTCTTCACCGGCTACCATTCGGCCGCGGGCTCGGATGGCAACCCCCTGGCTCACACGATGAATGGGGCAAATGTCTGGGTGAAGATCAACGGAATCCAGGCGAGCGAGTTCCTCATCAACTCCTATACGTCGATATCTCTTGGCGTGCCTGTCCTTTTCCTCTCCGGCGATGAAGCACTCTGCGCCTTCGCCGAGGGCTTGGACTGGGGGCTCAAGACGGCTCCGGTTTCCAAGGGGATTGGGAACGCCTCGGTTTCGATCCATCCCGCCCTCGCCCAGAGGATCATACGGGACAGGGTGTCCGAAGCCCTGGCCGATCCACCGAGCGCCGCTTCCCAATACATCCCCCGAAGGTTCGATGTGGAAATCCGGTTCAAGGATCACTATCTAGCACACAAGGGTTCCTTTTTCCCCGGCGCCACCAAGCTGTCCAGCCACGAGGTGGGCTTTTCCGCTTCGAACTGGAGGGAGGCTCTGGTGTTCCTCTTCTTCGTCCTCTAGGCGAATGAGAAAACGAAGGCGGCGTCCCGCATGCCCGAAAGGGGCAGGGGACGCCGCTTTTTCGTTTCGGCCTATTGAGAATCTAGAGCTTGGGCCCTGCCCCAGCAGCCAGTTGGTGGGCGAATCCGGCGTTGATAGTCCATTCTGAACTGCCGGCCCTGAGGAGGAGGTCGAGCCCGGCGGTGGCCATGGAGATGTCGGAGAGCCGATACCTTCCGTCCAGGCTGAAGCCGAGTTCAGTTGTGGGGGAACTGGGCATGAGCCAGTTGTCATAGTCCAGAGTGCTGTAGCTGTATGTCTTCGTGGCGCTTTCCGATCCGACGAGGCGGTACTCGAAGGCGAAGGAGGCTTCGAATGGGGCGGATACCCAGTCGAGAGCCAGCCGGGCAAGGGCCGTGTCGGGGGCAAGGGGGGTGGCGAGGAAGGGCCTGGAGTCCACGCTGCCTTGTGGCCAGTTGGAGAAGATGTAGTATTGACCGGTGAAAGCTTCGGTTGAAGCCCCTTCTTGCCTTCTGTAGAGATAGCGGGACATGAGATAGCCCTCGAGCTTGAGATTGAGGCCACCCCTGGTCTTCTGGCTCCGGCCTACATAATAGGTGTAGTCGGAGTCGTAATACTTGGCGCCCCTGGGGGCTTCTCCGGGGATGATATTGATATCGGCACCGATCATGCCGCCGATGGCGGTGGGATTGGACCCCGCCTCTGTGGAGAGCATGAAGTCGTCGAGTATGAATTGCCCATAGAAGGCGAGGCTTTCCTTGGGTGTCCATGCGAAATCGAAACCTGCCATTACGTTCTGGTGGTTATTGAAGAGATTGTGGTAGAAGAGGAAGGGGCCCCAGTCCTGGAAGTCGGGATCGGGCTGGTCCACAAGGGTGTATTCATTGATGGCGAAGCTGAATTTTTGCCCCGTCCATGCCGCCCGGTGGAAGAAATAGTACTTGGGCTCCATACCCGACACCGTATATGCGTCGTTATAGTAGCGTTGCATCCCCACTGCCACGTAGTCGTATGAAAGCTTGCCTGGGCCTACAGCCACGGCGAGGGATGCGGCAGCGTGGTCGTAATAGGGATTGTAAGAGGAAAGGCCGAGGCCATATGTACCAGGTCCGTCCTTGATCTTTCGCCTGCCTACGGAGAAGCGGATTCCGTCCGCGTCGTAGTCCACATAGCCGACATTGGGATAGCAGGTACCGAGATCGATGATATCGGGATACCAGCCGGTTCGGGAATCCGGGAGATTGAAGTTGGACTGCTTGTAGGTTTTAGACCAGATGTCCTGTTGGAACTCCATGATGCCGATTGCGGTAATGGGCCCTTTGGTGAGGAAGACGCCTCCCGAGGCGAAAGTGGGCTTTTCGAAGAATTCGCCGAGGGCTTTGTCCGAAACAGAAGAGAGCGAGGGCCTCGTGGTGTACTCGAACATGGGGAAGAGGTTGAAGAAGAACCCTGCGCCATACGAGGGCTTGCCCTGGGCGGGCAAGGCCGCGAAGGCGAGGGCCAGAAGAGCGAGGGCCAGGAGCATGCGCTTTGTCATCGTTGTCCTCCTGGCCCCAGTATACCACGACTTTCTGGAGCGAGCTCTAGAGCAAGGGCGTGAGCCTCGAGCCCTCCTTGAGTTCGGCGGGAAGCTCCTCCACCTTTTTAGGCGCTACAAGGGCGCCTCGGAACCCAAGGGGCTCGGCTTGCCTGAGAGCCTCGGCGAAAGTCCTGAAATCGGAAGGGGAAGCCGAGAATATCTCCTTGCGGACAGCTTGCCTGTCCTCGTAGGAATACCCGGTGAGATGATGGACGAGCGATGTAAAGCCCTTGGCGTCGGGAAGGAGATAGGCGTCCACCCCGCCGATAGTGCCGATAATCGACCGGGTGAGTTCTTCGGGAGAGATATCCAGGGTTGCGAGGAATTCTTTGGCGGCGGAGAAGGCGCCAAAAGTTCGCTCCAGGTTTGGATCCCTATAGGAAAGGAAGACGAAGACTCCCGAGTTGGAATCGAAAAGCGAAAGACCTCCATAGGCTCCGCCCTGGACCCTAACCTTTTCCCAGAGATACGTCGTGTCGAGGTAATTCTTGGCGACGAGGAGGGCACCGCGCCGGAGGCTTGAATCCGCCGGATGCCCGGAGCCGTTACGGGCGAGCTTGAGGGGCAGGGCCATGCCAACGAAGTTGACCTGGGTAGGGAGGGTGAGGAACTCGAGGGCGGGCGCGGGGACCGCTTCGGCCGGGGCGACGGTAGCGGTCGCCGACCCGGAAGCGGTCGCCGACCCGGAAGCGGTCGCCGACCCGG
>DATCUA010000288.1:0-12265 GCA_036567645.1 Rectinemataceae bacterium
GCCCTGGAATATTCCACCGATTCCAGCAATCGTCTTGCCAGGTACGATCGAAACAGGATACGGTTTTCGCTCATGCCCCTTCTCGATGAGTCTTTCCCCGGGTGGAGACAGGGGGCGCTGGGTAGCATGGCAAGGCTCGCCGAGGAAGGGGATTTTTTAGAGGAGAGTTGCAAGGCGATAGCGCGAGGGGGGAGAGAAGCTTTTCTTTCCTCATCGCCCTTCATGAGGTCGGAGATACTGGCCCGAGCTTTTGCGGCCAGCGGTTCTCGAGCCGAGCCCAGACGCAAGGCGATGTTCCAGGCAGCCGAGTCCCTGGCTCGGGGGGCCGAGAGGGCTGTGCTCTTCGATAGGGTGCTGAGCCTCGGGCCTGATGGTCTCAGGCTCGCGCCTACCCTTGATTCTCCCAGGGAATGCGGGTATTTTTTTACTTTAGAATCGGCAGGAATCTACCGTGCGGGCCCCGTCAGCCTGGAAGCCGAATGGACGGAAGAGCGGGATAGCCCCAGCCCTGGATTCTCCGACTTGGATTCCGCCTCTTTCGCCTTTCCCCTCGTTCTCCGATCAAGAGTGCCAGGGGACAAGATATGGGATGGGCGATCTTCCCTGTCCGTAGACGAGATAGTCAAGTCATGGGGCTTGGAAGCGAAGGATCGTATGGTTCTCCCCGTGGCTGAGGACGCCAAGGGTATAGTGGCCATCCTCCCCGCAGCCCTATCCGGTTTGGAAGGCATGCGGCCCCGATACCGGCATTTCCCCGGCAAGCTTTCAGGAAAAGCACTGCGTATTCGCATAAAAGGAGACAGCGCGTTCGATGTTCGATGAAAAAAATGGCGGCGATGGCCGCAATCGCGGCGATCCGCCGCAGATAGTCCCGCCTAAGGCGAACAAAGCGGCCCTGGCGGTATTCCTTTCCCTCGTCGTTCTCTTCGGGGCTTTTTTCTTTTTCGGGAACGATTCCAAGACCAAGGCAATCCCCTATTCGGCTTTCATGTCCTATCTGGAGTTGGGCGAGGTGGATTCCGTTCGGATTCTGGATCAGAAGGACATCGAGGGATACTTACGAGGGGCTGACGGTAGCCTCTCGGAATTCAAGACGTCCATCCCCTACGTCGACTTGGAACTTCTATCGAAGCTACGGGGAAAGGGCGTGAAGGTATCGGGGGCCAATGCTGGAGCAAGTCCGCTTCAGATCCTCTTCGAGCTCGCACCCTGGTTTTTCGGTTTTTTCCTCATCTGGGTGATGATGCGGCAGATGCAGGGCAACAACAAGGCGTTCAATTTCGGCAAGAGCAGGGCGAAGCGCTATGTCGAGCCTAGCAAGAAGATCACTTTCGCCGACGTGGCCGGCCAGAAGGAAGCCAAGTACGAGCTGATGGAGGTGGTGGACTACCTCAAGAATCCGCAAAAATTCTCCAAAATGGGAGCCAAGATACCCAAGGGGGTACTCCTGGTGGGCATGCCCGGCACAGGCAAGACCCTCATAGCCAAAGCGACTGCAGGCGAGGCCAACGTTCCCTTCTTCCACATGTCGGGCTCCGATTTCGTGGAGATGTTCGTGGGCGTGGGCGCGTCGCGAGTTCGGGATCTCTTCGATCAGGGCAGGAAGAACGCCCCCTGCATTCTCTTTATCGACGAATTGGACGCCGTTGGCCGCACGCGAGGCGCCGGATATGGTGGCGGGCATGACGAACGCGAGCAGACTCTCAATCAGATGCTCGTGGAGATGGACGGCTTCGATACGAAGGACGGGGTGATCATACTAGCTGCCACGAATAGGCCCGACGTCCTCGATCCTGCCCTCCTGAGGCCCGGACGCTTCGACCGCCAGGTGGTTGTCGCCATGCCCGATATCCAGGAGAGGGAGGCCATACTCAAAATACACATGGGAAACATCCCCGTGGCCGAATCGGTGGACACTCAGAAAATAGCCAAGTCCACTCCCGGCACCTCGGGAGCGGATTTGGCCAATCTGGTGAACGAGGCCGCCCTTTTCGCAATCCGCAAGAACAAGACCATGGTGGAGATGGAAGATTTCGAGGACGCACGAGACAAGATCCTCATGGGTGTGGCGAGAAACAGCCTCGTCATAGCGGAGGAGGAGAGGAAGGCTACGGCATACCACGAGGCTGGCCATGCGCTCCTCCATTATTTTCTCCCGAACGCAGACCCCCTGCACAAAGTGACGATCGTTCCCCGCGGCAGGGCCCTGGGCCTGGCCCTCTCCCTGCCTGAGAACGATTCCTATTCCAAGAATTCCGGTTGGCTTCTCGACCGACTCGTAATCACCTACGGCGGATACGCTGCCGAAAAATTGACCTATGGCCAGACGACGACAGGCACTGCTCAGGATCTGCGCCAGGCGACGGACATGGCTAGGCGGATGGTCTGCGAATGGGGCATGGCTGAATCCATGGGCCCGATCGCTTACGGCCAAGAAGATGAGCCTATTTTCCTCGGCAAGGAGATAGCCCGGCATAAGGACTATTCCGAAGAAACTGCCCGCAAGATCGACGACGCTATCCGGGCTTTCCTGGAGGGTGCCCTCGCTAGGGCTATGGAGATACTGGATAGGGAGAAGGACAAACTTCGTATCCTGGCTGAAGCCCTCATCCAGAGGGAAACATTGGAAGATCAAGAAGTCCGATCCCTCCTCGGCATACAGCCTCTCTGGCTCAAGCCTGCAGACGGGGGTTCCCCTTCGGTCTAGGGGCAGGGTTGAAGATGGAGCTAGGCCAGAAGAGAGTCCGCAACCTGCGTGTATTTCCTTTCATCGTCGTGGCTTCGCTCCTGGTCATCTCTTCGTCCATGTCTTCCTGCTCGAGTAGCGATGCACTCGAAAAAGGTTTTAGGGAAGAAGAGTACACGCCCGCTTCCTTGCTTCGGAGAGTGGAAACCGAGCCCGAACGGGTAATCGAGGCCGTAGCACAATGGCACCTGCGTCGAGGCGGAGAATCGACGAAGTCCCTGGCAACCGAGGCCGGTACTTCCGATGAGTATTCCCGGCTGGCCGAGGCGGCGACGATGAGGCTGGCTACCGATTTTCTCTCAGCCCTCGAGCGGAAGGATTGGGACGCCGCTTCTCGGCTCAAGACTAGCCTCGAAACGATTTCCTTTCTCTCGTTCCCTTCCTTCTCTCGAGCCTCGGGTATCGCAATCCAGGCTTTGGCTGACCAGCGAGCTTCCTCGATCGAGAGACAAAAGGCCGAAGTCTTCCTATCGGCCGGCTGGCTTCCCCCGGCCCTCATCCTCTTGAAGCGCTCGTTGGAAGTCGAAAAAGGTTCCGGCATCGATCCGTTATCCCTCGCCCCCTGGATCGAAGCAATCCAGAAACGCTCCGATCCAGCGCTGAGCGCATTCCTCGACAGCCTCATCAGGGGTGGGCTAGAAGGGGGATCGGGGGGAAAGGGGAGTGTCGAGCCATCCTTTCAGGCTCGAGGGGTCGTAACCGTCTCTGTCGACAAAGGACTACAGATAGAATCCGGTGTCGGCTATCCCGACCGCGTACTGGGTTCGGCCTTCCAGGTGGACGCCTCGGGTTATTATCTAACCAACTACCATGTGGTCTCCAGCGAGGTGGATCCCGAATACGAAGGCTTCTCCCGGCTTTCGATCAGACCGCCCGACAAACCCGAAGCGAGGATTCCCGCAAGGGTTGTCGGCTGGAACAAGGCCTTGGATCTCGCCCTCATCCAGAGCGCCGAAACCATGCCCTACAGCTTCTTCCCCGGCTTGCCCGCTCGAGTGCAGGCAGGCGAGAGAGTGCGGGCGATAGGAAGCCCTGTTGGCCTCGAGAACTCCATGAGTTCTGGCATAGTCTCGGCTTCTGGCAGGAGGATACTCCAGAGAGGCGAGGCTCTGCAGATAGACGCCCCGCTCAATCCAGGCAATTCTGGAGGACCCCTTATCACAGAGTCCGGACGTCTCGCCGGCATAGTTTTCGCAGGACTAAGAGATTTCCAGGGCTTGAACTTCGCCCTTCCCGCATCATGGATCGAGCTTGCCCTTCCTGGGCTGTACTCGGGAGGAGAAAGCAGGAATCCTAGCTTGGCGGTCGCTGTAGTGAGGAATCTGGATGGAAGCTTCACAGTATCCTACGCTCCACCCGGCTCCCTGATGCTCAGGCAACAAGACCGCATACTGTCCATCCAAGGCAAGAAGCTGGAAAGCCTGGACCAAGGCAGGGCCCAGCTGGCCCTGATGCCTGAGGGATCGCTCTGTTGCGTCGAGCTGGAGAGGGAGGGCAGGGTGATTCGCCTGCCTGTTCTCGTATCGGCCTTGGAAGATATTTCTCCCAAGCGTCTCGTCAAGACGGATAGCGTAGAGAACCTCATCTTCGGCATTTCTGGTGCCGTATTCGAGCATATCTCAGGCAGCAGGGGCCAGGGTGGAACGTATAAGCTCCTCAAGGCATGGCCTGGCCAACTGGCCGACGAGGCGGGGTTGGCCGAGGGCGATGTGGTTAAGATCGTCCGCGTAGATATCGATGCCGGGTCGCGGGCCATCGTCTTCGATCTCCTGGTGAAATCACCAACCAAAGGGTATCTAGAAAAGGCTATGCGCCTTGGAGCTTCTCTGGAACTGGACAACATTCTGTAATACACTCTCGCTGATGGCACGCTTCGCTGTCCTAGAATCGCAGAACCTCATTGCCATGGACATCGGATCCAGCCTTGGCAGAAATCCAGAATACTCCATCAGGATCTTCTCCAACCCCGACACTTTCTTGGCAGCGGCGGCTGAGGAAGACTTCGATCTGGGAATCGTAGACGTGGATTCGAGCATCCGCCTCGGATTTCTTGAAACTGCGAGGAAGGCAAAAAAGGATTTCGGCCTCAGAAGCCTTTTCATCGTCAACATTCCATCGGTGGAGGAAGTGTCCCGTATACAGTCGGCATCTCCCCTTGGCCTACTCGGCAAACCCTTCTCCGAACGGGAATTCCTGGCTGCGGTCTCGGTCGCCTTGTCGAGGGCGAGGATGGAAAGCCTCCTCGAGGAGAGCGAAGGCCGCTACCGGAGCCTCTTCGACGCCAGCCTCTCCCCGCGATGCATCTTGAAGCTGGAAGGAGGGAAAGCATTCATAACCGAAGCGAATAGAAGCTTTCGCGAACTCTTCAATAGCCATGGAAGCGAAAATGGCTTCGATTTCCTCTCCTTCGTCGCCAACCCAGCATCCCGTTCAGCCCTTCTCGCGCGGCTCGAAGCGAGAGAAAGCCTTAGAGGAATGGAGTTGGTACTCCTCGGCAAGGACGGGACTGCCCTAGAAACCATCGCATCCTTTTTCCCCTTGCCAGGTAGACCGGATTCAGCACTCGTGTCGGCTGAACTGGTAGACATGACGGAATCGCGCAAGCTCCAGGCCGAGCTCGTTCAAGCGCAGAAGATGGAATCCCTCGGTCGGCTCGCTTCGGGCGTAGCCCATGACATCAACAACTTCATCTCCGCAGTCCGAGGTCACGCCGAAATCCTCGCAGCAGAACTGGGAGAGGGACATCAGGCACTCGAGGAGGTCGAGGGAATTAGGAAGGGGACGGACAAGGCTACTGCGCTTACGCAGCAACTTCTGAGCTTCGCCCGCAAACAAGCCTACGCGCCAAGGCTCTTCGATGTGGCAGAGCGCTTATTCGAGCTCGCGCCCCTGCTCAGGCGGCTTCTAGGGAAGGAGGCAGAACTCGTGCTGGAGAGGGTCGATGCGCCTCTCGGAGTAGAAGCCGACCCCGGACAGATAGAGCAAGCGATTGTCAATCTCGTCTCGAATGCCCGCGACGCCACCGAGGGCAAGTCAGGAGGGCGGATACGGGTAGCGGCTCGCATGCTCCAGGCTTCCCCGTGGGACATGCCGAGCGGAAAGCAGTTGGCGTATGGCGAATATGTCCGGATCGAGGTAGAAGACAACGGCTGCGGTATGGATCGCGGCTTGGCGAGGCAGGTATTCGATCCCTTCTTCACGACGAAGGCCGAAGGCAAGGGAACAGGGCTGGGGCTCGCCTTGGTGGCTTCTATCGTCGCACGGTGCGCAGGCGCCGTGGATTTCGAATCGACTCCAGGCTTTGGTTCGGTTTTCAGGCTCTGGATCCCGTCCAGACCTCTTCCGGCCAAGGGAGCTCGGCTGGAGTAGAGAAGGGCCCCTTGCAGGTCTAGCTGCCAGGCTTCGCGATTTGCCCCCCCTTGAATAGGGCTTCGTACACTGATCGAGCGGCTTCTGGTTCGGGCAAACCGTAGACCCTGCCTCCTCTTCCTGGTATATCGATGATTTTTTTCAGCCTGGCTGGCCGCTCCGAGAGTAGTACGATCCGATCCGCAACGTACAGGGCGTCCTGGATGTCGTGGGTTACCATGATGGCCGTCCGCCTTTCCTCTTCCCATAAGGTGCCGAAGAGATCGAGGAGTCCTACCTTCAGATCCAAATCTACAGAGGCGAAGGCTTCGTCGAGGAGGAGAATATCGGAAGGATAGGCGAATGCCCGAGCGAGGTTGACTCTCTGCTTCATCCCGCCCGAGAGGGTTCGCGGCTTGGCGCTGGCGAAAGATTCCAGCCCAGCCTCGAGGATAAAGCGATCAGCGCGCTCTTCTGCCATCTTGTCATCCCCGAGGCCCGAAAGGGCGAAGAGGATGTTGTCTCTGACGTTGAGCCAGGGAAGGAGGCGCGGTTCCTGGAAGCAGTAGGAAACCCGAGCCGAATCGAGGCCGAAGATGCTTCCCGCGTTTGGCGAAAGGAGTCCGGCGACTATCTTGAGAAGACTCGTCTTGCCGCAACCGGAAGGCCCGAGGATGGCGCTGACCGAGGAAGGCGGAAACTCGATGTCGAGCCTATCGAGTACGGAGAGCTCCCCGAATGACAGGCATATTCCCTTGAGTTCATAGTTCATCGGCTCTGTCTTCCTTCGTAAGCTTTTCCGGGGAATGCCCGCCCGAGGGCAGCCTCGCTCAGCCCGCAGAGGAGAATGGTGGCGAAAGCCCAAGCGAATACACCAGGCGTCTCTAGGGCGAGGCGCATATCCTGGAGTCCAGTTCCAAGGGCGCGTGCTGGCTGGGCGAGGACTTCGCCCGCCACGACCACTTTCCAGCACAGGCCCATCGCGTTGCCTGCGGCAGCGAGGAGGTGCCGGCCTGCCGATGGTAAGCGCATCTGCACGAAAGACACAGGCTTGGGCACGCGGAAAAGCCGGGCCATTTCCTCATACTCTTCATCCAGAGATAAGAAACCCGTATACGCCGATGTGTGGACTACTGGATAGGCCATGAGGAAGGCGGAAAAGACAGGCACCAGGCTCGTCGGTAGCCAGAACATGGCGAGGAGTATGAGGGCGAGAACGGGTGTGGAGCGTATCGCCGTGAGATAGGGCGAGAGAAAGTCCGAGAATCCGGGATAGATCCCCGCGAGGATTCCCGTCAGGGTTCCAGCCAAAGCCGAAAGCAGGAAAGCCGCGACTACTCGAGCTGTCGTCCCTCCCACAGCCAACCAGAAGCGCGGTTCCGCGGCAAGCTTGAAGAATGCCGAAATCACCTCGCGGGGAAATGGAAGTATAAGGGAAGAGCCGACTGCTCGTGCGACAAAATGCCAGACGAGAAAGCCGACGAGGATTGCCCCCGCCTTGCGCAAGATTCGGGCGAGGCTAGCCGTCCTACCTATCCAGCCTTTTGGAGGCCTGCGCCATGGATGGACAGGGCTACTCGTTCCCATGCTCGGATTCTATACCCAAGGGCTAGCGAGGTGAAGGCGGCTGAAGATAGAAACCCTGGTCGGGAAGCTTCCCTCCTATACTCGCAGGCTCGAAGGCGAGGAAAGTCGAGAGCAGACTCTCGATAGCCGACTTGGCCTCAACTGCCGAAGCATAGACATAGGCGGATCGTGGAATCGAAGCGGATGCCACCTGGGCTTTCATCCCCAGATCCAGGCGCTCCGCGAGTATGCCGGTTCCTGCAGGATCGGCAATCGTCTTTGCTATGGAGTCCGAATAGGATCGCAAGAGGGCTACAGTAGCCTCGGGGTTGCTTTCTACGAAGCCCCTTTTCAGGACGAGGAGGGTCATGGGATAGGAAGCCTGGCCGGTAGCCTCTGTCCAGAGCCGGCCTATGTCAAACGGTGAGCGCAGGAAGGGAGAAAGCAATCTGGATTGGGTGGCGAAGGGCTCAGGGAGGACGGCAGATCCTATCTTGCCGGAAGCCAATTGTGCTGCAATTTCTGGAAAAGCGAGATTATAGATCGTGTTGAAATCCTTGCCCGCTTCCAGGCCGGCTTTGGATGCGATGGTCCGGAAAACATAGTCTGGCGTAGCCTTTTGGCCCCCGACATGGATATCCTTGCCTCGCAGATCCCCTATGGAGCGTATGCTGGGATCGTTTGTCAGGAATTGTACCATGCCCTCGCCTACGACGGCGGCCGCGCCTATGTCCAGGCCCGAGTTCCTCAGCTTGGCGGCAAGGTTAACAGGCAGTATGCCCCCATGGATCTCGCCAGATACGAGTTTTGCCACGACGAGGTCGGCTGAAGCGGCGAGGTTGAAACGTATCTTCCAGTTAGCGGCCTCGGGAGGACTCGCAAGCATCCAGGACGCTCCGAGACCGGATGGCCCTTTTATGATGCCGATCGTGAAATCCGTAGCTGTGACGCCATAAGAGAGGGCTGAAAGGGCTGCCAAGAGGAGAAAAGCCCTGGAAATGGTGCTCGGACGGGAAAGACGGCCGCATTCAGTCATGCGATTCTCCTTGCGAGGTCGAAAGGAGGGCGCGTATACGCTGCTCCTCAACTCGGACGTAGAGATTCTTCTCCTGGCTTGGTATGACAAGCCCCTTTGGGCCGCCCTTGGCCCGTTTGAGATACTTCACGAAGGTGCAGTGGACATCGCCTTTCATATCCTTACGCGCTTTTGAGTAATAGATGGCGAGCCGGGCAGCGTCCAGCATGATGTCGAGGGGGATAGTCTTATCCTTTCTGGATTTTACGAATACGTATGAACCGGCCTTGTCTCGAGCGTGGAGCCAGAGGTCGCTCCCACGGACAGCCTTTCTGAGCAGTTCGTCGTTTTCTGCCGCTGATCTGCCTACGTAGATCGTCCAGCCTCCCCACTCCAGGCGCAAGCAGGAGAAAGAAGCCTTCTGGCTCTGCCGAGCCGTGCCGGATAGTCGCAAGGCTTGGGCGATAGCGAAGGGGTCCTGCTCTGAGAGGAGCCTTTCGAGCCAGGCATCCAGTTTCCTTTCCTCTTCGGCCAGTTTCGACCGTTGTTCCTCCCTGTCCTTAGTCCAGGACGAAGCCTTTTTCGCCCGTTCGAAGCATTTTTGCGCCGACTCGACCAGGCTGAGCCGAGGATCTACCTGGATGGAGAGAGTCTGTCCCGAAAGCGTATCCTCGAAACGGGCGAAGCGCTCGCCGAAAGGCTTTCCTCCTCCGCCAGAAGAGGCCGCCAGAGAGAGTAGGGCTTCTCCGCTACGTCTCAGCGATTCGGGCGACTCATTCGTAGAACCGCTCTGGCCGTCGAGCTCGGCCTTGCGAGCGGCGAGCTTAGCAGAAAGCTTGGCATGGCGCTCGCGCGCCTTCTTGAGGAGCTGCTCGCGGGATAGTTCTCCCCTGGTGGCCGAGTAATCGGCCTCTATACGCTCTGAGAGGGAAGGATAGCCTGTGAAATCGCGGATGGAGAATCGTTCAGCCAGAGCCTTGAGCTCCTCATCAGGCACGAGCCAGAGATTCGGCCTGATGGGGCAGGGGAGTCCCGAGGCTTCCCCTTTCCCCGGTTTCCTGAACAGGGCGTCTACGATTACGCCATCTCCGTTCGTCAACAGGATATTGCCCGCCCCGCTCCAGAGCCGTATGAATAGGCTGTACCGGGCCAGTCCGATTCCTCCTTCGGCCGAGGGGCCGATCAACTCGAGGATCACTATCCTTTCAAATCCCAGCTGCCGGGCCTCGGCTATCCTGAAGCCGACAATCCTCGATCTCAGGCATTCCATGAACCGCAAGGGTCGCTCGTTCTTGGCTGGAAGCGATTCGACTCGATGGATACGGCAGGCTCCGGGACTGAGACTGACGAGCATGTTGAATCGTCTGCCCTGGGCGAAGAGCTCGAAGACCATGGTGTCGTAGGAAGGCTGGAAAACCCTCTGAATCTTGGAGCCTTCCAGATCCAGCTCTCGAAGGACGAGGTCGATCTCCTTGTAGTTCATCGACACGGGCTAATTTCCTGCCTCATCGGCCATGGCAATGCTTGTACTTCTTTCCCGATCCGCAGGGGCAAGGATCGTTCCTCCCTACCTTTTGCCCCGTGCGCACGACACTAGCCTGGTCGGGTCGCGAAGCTTGGGCTATCTTCGAAACCTGGACAGTAGAAGAGATATCGGGCTCGGCTTGTCCTCCCGTCTGCCCGAAAAGGCCGGGGTTTCCATGGAATCCCGATCCCCGGATCTTGACGGGTTCGGGAGGTATCCGTCTCTCTTCCTCGCTACGTATTCTCACCCTGAACACACGCGTGGCTATGTTGCGCCGAATAGAATCGACGAGGGACTCGAAAATATCGGACCCTTCGATCTTGTACTCGAGCAGAGGATTCTTCTGGGCGTAGCTCCTCAAGTAGACGGCCTCGCGGAGAGCCTCCATCCTGTCGAGGTGATCGAGCCACTTGGCGTCTATCTCCTGGAGATACTGATAGCGGATGAAAGAGTTGAGATTGTCCCTCCCTGCAGCCTTGGTCTTGTTTTCGAGATCTTGGGCGAGCAGGGCTTTGATCTTTGAAGCGAACTCGCCCAGGGGATCTGAGTGTGATTTGCCGGCGTCTAAAAGGTTCGAGGCGATTTCGGCCGGGCTTATGGAAAGCCCGAAGCTTTCCATAAGGCTCAAGGAGAGCTCAGTGCCTGCTGTTTTGTCTTGGGCTTTGCGCTTTTCTCTCGTGCCTTCGATGAGCTCGTCCACCATGTCCGAAGCGGTCTGGGCGAGCCTGGATACGAGATCGGCGTCTTTGAGAATGGCGTCCCGCTGTTCGTAGATGAAGGCCCTCTGCCTGTTGAGAACATCATCGTATTCGAGGAGGTGCTTGCGTATCTCGAAGTTTCTCTCCTCAACTTTTTTCTGGGCTCCCTCTATTGTCCGGTTGAGGAGAGGATGGTAGATAGGTTCGCCCGGCTTCATGCCCACCTTGCTCATCATGTTCTTGAAGCTTTCGCCGCCGAAGAGGCGCATGAGATCGTCATCGAGGGATATGTAGAAGGCCGACCTTCCTGGATCACCCTGCCTGCCAGAACGGCCGCGGAGCTGGTTGTCGATGCGCCTGGACTCGTGGCGTTCCGTACCGAGGACGAAAAGGCCGCCGAGGGACCGCACTTCATCGGAATCTTTCTTCCAGGTTTCGTATTCCTTGGCGAGGGCGGTCTTTAATTCTTCCTCAGTAGCTTCCGAACCAGCCCGCTTTCTAGCCCTGAATTCGGGGTTGCCGCCAAGCTTTATGTCTGTGCCTCGGCCAGCCATATTGGTGGCGATCGTGACTGATCCCTTCGCTCCCGCTTCAGCGATTATGAGGGCTTCTCGAGCATGGTTCTTGGCATTGAGAATCTCGTGTGGTATTCCGCGCGCCCGAAGGTAGGTACTCAAGGTCTCTGATTTTTCTATAGATACCGTCCCTACGAGGATGGGTTGGCCTCGGGAATGCGCTTCAGCTATGGTATCGCATATAGCCTCGAACTTTTCGGATTCGTTGAGGAAAACGAGATCGTCCTCGTCCTTTCGAACGATGGGGCGATTGGAAGGAATGACAACTACGTCGAGATTATATATTTTATTAAACTCTGTAGCTTCCGTGTCAGCCGTTCCTGTCATTCCGGATATTTTTTTATACATTCTAAAGTAATTTTGAAATGTAATCGTAGCCAGTGTCCTATTTCTGTGGGCAATCTTGATTCTTTCCTTAGCCTCGATCGCCTCATGGAGTCCATCAGAGTACCTTCTGCCATGGAGTATGCGGCCAGTGAATTCATCGACAATCTGGACAAGCCCGTCTTGGACAACATAATCGACATCCTTGTGGAAAAGTCGATGGGCTTTCACAGCCTGGGTGAAATAGTGCACGAACTCGAAACTGCCTTCATCGAAGAGGCTTCCCTTGATGAGTCCGCGGCGTTTCAGGAGATCCTCGATCCTGTCGAGTCCCTCGCTGGTGAACATGACGCGCTTGCTCTTCTCGTCTATGCGATAGTCGCCTTCGCAGGTTTCTCCCTGAGCCTCATCCGGATATTCGCCCGTTTTAGGATCCTTTTTCACTTCGCTTAGGTTCTGGGCAAGCCT
>DATCUA010000289.1:0-7318 GCA_036567645.1 Rectinemataceae bacterium
AATGTCCGTAGCCTCTATCGGGGCGGCTGACTTCTCGACAGCCTCCAAGAGCCTGGGGCCGGGCGCTTGGGAGGGAAAGCTCACGCTCAGAAGAGCCGCTTCGGCTCCGCCAGGGGAAGGAAATCCCGACGCCCTCTCCGCTGAGATCGTCCTCAAGATACTCGCGCCCGGAAGGGGAGCCCTTCTCGACATGCCCTTCCAGTCCATGTTCGGCTATCCCCTGAGCGATGTATCGTGGTCGTCGACCAGGCTTCGCTTCATGCTCGACGCCCTAGGACCGGATGAGGAACTCAAGTTCGATGGCTTCTTGACCGGGGGCATGCTGATCGGAACAGCCCAGTCCACATCCTGGAGGGGAAGCTTTCTCCTAAAACCCAAAACTGTCTTGCCCGAGCCAGGAGAGCGGGAAATCGAGCTGGCCGCGGGAGCGGTACTTCTCCCCGCCAGCCTCAGGATGCCCCTCGTAGACAGGGGCAAGCCGCCTATCGTCATCCTCCTCTCGGGCGCGGGGGCGGCGGACAGGAACGGGAACAACTACAATGTTCCCGGGAAGTCCGACAGCCTGCTCCATCTGGCTCGGGGCTTGGCCGAGCGGGGCGTGGCCAGCCTCAGGTATGACAAACGCGGCTCCGGCGAAGCCTACGCCCTCGAACCCCGGGAAAGGGTCTTGACTCTCGACGAGCTAGCCGACGACGCGGCCGAAATCCTTCGCTGGGCAGTATCGGAAGGCTCATTTTCCCGAGTGCTCGTGGCTGGTTTGAACGAGGGAGCCTGGGTGGGCGCCCTCGCCCTAGCCAGACTCGAGAGGGAAAGCATCGAAACCGATGGACTCGCTGTCCTCTCGGGCACGGGGGAGTCGCCCATGGATAGGCTTAGAACCATGATCGCAAGCCTGGACGGCGCGACCAGGGCAGAGGCGGAGGGCATAGTCCAATCCCTCCTCTCAGGCAATCCTGTACCCGAGCCCTCCGAGCCTCTTGCCGATTTTTTTTCCAAGAGGCGCCTGCCTTGGCTGTCTTCCTGGCTGAGGATAGACCCCCCAGCCCTCTTCGCATCCCTCTCGGCTCCTGTCCTCTTCGTCAGGGGAGGCGCCGATCTCCAAGTCGAGGAAAAGGATTTCCACAAGTTGCTGCAAGCCAGGCCAGGATCGGCGGCCCGAATCGTCCCCACCATGAATTACGCGCTCAAGGCTGTGGAAAGCGAAGACGAGAACTACGCCTCCTTCACGGATCCCGATATACCGGTTTCTCAGGAGCTGCTCGACCTCCTCGCCGCCTTCGCCAAGGCTAAGCCAGCCCCTCCTTCGAGCCTTCGCTACAATCCCTGAGCCACCGCGGCCAGAAGGCTTTTCAAGGCCTCCGTCCCCATCAGTATCCCCCGCACCACATAGACAGGGCCTTCCTGCTCGGGAATGAGCGAGGCAGCTGCGCTTTTCGTTCCTAGAAGACGTGTCGCCAAGGCGGCCCAGACGAATCGCGCGACCGGCCGATACATTCTGGCCGAGGCCTCGTCATTCATGAGTATCCGCAACTCCAGGTCGTATTTCGCGTTCGCTTCGGTCTGACTGTCCTTGCCGAGGAGATATGGATCGGAGAAGTTGCCCGAAAGGGCGAGGGCACGGAGCGGCAGGGAAAAGCCTTCTAAAGGGAAGGGAGTACGCAGGAGGAGTTTGGGATCGTTTATAGAAATGAATAAATCCGATCTCGCCACCTTCTCGAATGCATCAGGATACGCTGGAAGCTGGGGCTTGATCGATCGGGGAGCCGGATCAGACGAGACGTGGACGATCCCGGGGCTCAATGGCCGGATATGGATCGGGTATTCCAGCGCGTCGTACCCTCCTTCGGCCGTCCGCTTCCACCCGCCGTCTAAAGCCAAGCCCAGACGGATGGGGAAGCTGGAGAAATCTCCCACCATCAAGGCTTCCAGGCTGGGAGGCGATCCGTCTATGCCGCTCAAGCCGCTCAAACCTGCACCGAAGGTCCTCGATCGTTTGAGCACGAAATCGATTGTCGATTTTTTCAGGCCTTGGGGACGATAGCCTTGGCTCGACGGTGATGGACTTCCTTTCCTGGATTCGGCGAAGCTGCGCGACAGCCCGAGCAGCTCCTCCTCGTCCATGCCCTCGGTCAAATCCCGCAAGACTCCGCCCGAGCTACGGATGTATATCTGCGGGCTGGTCTCGAGCAACGAAGACGGCTCGACAAGATACACCTCCTTGGGCACGGTAGCGCATGAAGCCAGGCCGAGGGATAAGATAGCGACCGAGAGGAGAAACGAGGCTCCAGGCTTATTCCTGATCATGGAAGAATCCCCGTGGTTCGGTTTTGTCAAGTTCATGTCCATCCTTTTCGCGCATGGATTATTTATTCGCCTGCAGGTGCGTCCTGAGCCCGATGCCATTCCCGCCGAGGGGCCTCAACCGAATCCCCGCCGAGAGAAAAGGGAAAAGCAGAAGGCGCGGTGCGCTGCCGCCGCCTCGTTCCAGAGCCTTAGTCTGGAGGCCGAATAGGCTTCGGCATCGATGGTTCCCGCGCACTTTAGCCCCTCTTCCGACCGCTTCGCAGCGGCGGATGTCAGCCAGCGAAAAGAGTCGTATCCGGAAGAAGCCCGCGCAAGCTCGGCAAGGACTCCGGTGTACGGAGCCCCCGATGCTTCGCGCACCCAGAGACCGGCCTCGTATGGCGGAATGCCGAGATCCACGATATAGTCCGAATCCCGGGCTTCGGCTTTCGCCCTCCCGTGCCTCTGGCCCTTCCAGAGTTCCTCCAGAGGGCCGAGAACCAGATCTTCGTCAGCGAAAGACCTTCGCAGATAGGTGCGGAGGAATCGGAAGATCATGCGCGCCGCGCGCAGGAAACGCTGGGCGTTGTCCACTTCGGAATATTCGTCGAGAAGCCTCGGGTCAGACCATCTGCCGAGGGGGTCGTCAGGCGCTTTCAAGGCCTGGAGGTGCCCCACAGACGGAAGGGCCTGGACCCCGAGAGAGTTCTGGATCTCGTCGTCTGCAGAAAAATCCTGATGAGCCCATGTGTCGGCATAGGAGTGGAGGGCGATTCCCATCCTGTAGAGGGAATCGGTCTTGAAGGCCGCTATGAGAACTTCTCTGGAGAGAGGGGAATCGGCTGTCACCGCCCTGGGGCCGGATGCCCCGTCTTTTCTCCGCGCCGAGGCGACATGCCTTTCGCCGGGCAAGAAGTGGAAGGGCCGGTAGATGCTTCGGCAGACATCGGGATCCCAAAACGAGTATTCCTGGGTCGTTTCGGTGAACATGGGATGGGCGGCCGTTCCTGTAGCGGCTTTTCTTCCCTCAATCTTCCATGGCAGGGTCGACTCATCAACCAATTGGCTGGACACGGCAAGGATCGCCGAGTCCTCCGGCGAGAAACCCGCTTCGTTGGCGAGGTAGTAGATGCAGAAGTAGTGGAATTCTCGGTTCATTCGTCGAAAAAGTATGCCGCGTCCCGGGCCTGGCGACAAGCTCCTTCGCCGATGCTATGCTCTGCCCGGAGGGAAATATGGCCGAAGAACGCAGTCTCGTCCTGCTCAAGCCCGGCATACTGGAACGAAGGATCCTCGGGGAAGTCCTGGGAAGGTTCGAAAGGAAGGGACTGCGCATCATCGCGATGAAGCTCATGCGAGTGTCCGGCGCTCGTGCGGAAGCTCACTACGCCGAGCACAAGGATAAGCCATTCTATGCCGAGCTGATCGACTACATCACGAGCGGGCCTGTCGTGGCCCTCGTCGTGGGCGGCGAAGGCGCGGTGGGAGCCCTGCGACGCCTCTGCGGGCCTACCCGGCCTTCCGAAGCTCCTCCTGGGACGATCAGGGGCGACTTCGCCCTCCACACCAACGTGAATATCGTGCATGCGTCCGATTCGCCATCGGCGGCCGATCGAGAAATACGGTTGTTCTTCGAGCCGTCTGAGATAATCGAATGGAAGGATGGAAACGATGAGTGGATCTGAAACCTTGCCCCGATGGGATCTTTCGCCCGTATTCCCGGGCTTCGATGCCGCGGAGTACGAGGCAGCGAAAGCGAAGGCGCGGACACATGCCGAACGTGCCGTGCAGTTCTACGAAGCCACTGGCAAGCCCGATTCCAGCATGGACGCTCGAACCTGGCTGAAGCGAGCCCTAGCCGTGAACGACGAGATGGGCAGCCTCTTCGAAACGTTGTCCGCCTACGCTTATGCACGGTTCTCCACAGCCACTAGGGATCCCCGGGCAATGGCGGAGCTCAACGCAGTAGAGGAACTCGCCCTGACAGCCAAGCGCTCTGGAGTGCTCTTCAGGAACGCTCTCGCCTCCAGGAAGGATGAGGTTTCCCAGGCGATAGCCTCAGATCCTGACCTGGCTCCGTACGCCTTCCATATCGAAGAGGAGCTGCTTTTCCAGTCCAGGCAGATGGCGCCGGAAATGGAGGACCTTGCGGAGGATCTCGGGCGTTCTGGGGCGGAGGCTTGGTCCCGACTTCAGGAATCGGTGAGTTCCAATGCGACTGCAGTCTGGAATCCAGCGACAGGCGAAAAGAAAACGGTCATACAGCTCAGGAATCTCGCTTTCGACCCCGATCGCGCCATCCGCGAAAAGGCCTACGGTCTCGAGCTCTCGGTGTGGAAATCCGTGGAAATTCCCATGGCGGCGGCCTTGAATGGGGTCAAGGGCGCTGTCAACTCCCTCAACGCCCGAAGGGGCTGGAGAGACGCCCTGGACAAATCCCTCGCCCAAGCGAGGATAAGCAGGCGAGCGCTCGAAGCCCTCATCTCCGCTATGGAAGACTCCCTCCCCATGTGGCGCCGCTATCTCAAGGCCAAGGCCTCGGCCATGGGCCTGGAAAAGCTGGCGTTCTTCGACCTCTTCGCCCCCCTTTCTCCGCCCGGACTGACTCCGAAGGTATTCTCGTGGAAGGATGCGGGCTCGTTCATTCAAGAGACCTTCTCAGGATTCGATCCCGACATGGGAGGATTCGCCGCTACAGCCTTCTCCTCCAGTTGGATAGACGCCGAGCCGAGGGAAGGGAAGGTTGGCGGAGCCTATTGCACGGATTTTCCCGAAGCGAAGACAGCGCGGATCCTGTGCAATTTCGACGGATCCCTGTCCTCCGTGAGCACGGTGGCGCACGAACTCGGCCATGCCTGGCATTACGAGTGCATCAAGCACAAGCCTCACGCCCTGACCCAGTATCCCATGACCCTCGCCGAGACGGCCTCCATCTTCGCCGAAACAGTAGTCTCCGAGGCTTCATTGGCCTCGGCTGGGGAAGCGGAAAGGCTCGGTCTTGTCGAGATGCATCTCCAAGACGGCTGCCAGGTGATCGTCGATATCCTTTCGAGGTTCTACTTCGAAAAGGCCGTCCACGAAGGGAGGAAGAATGGCGAGCTCAGCCCGGAAACGCTGTGCGAGGCCATGCTCGATGCCCAAGCCCGAACCTATGGAGAGGGCTTGGACGAAAGGTTTCGTCACCCCTATATGTGGGCGGTGAAGGGTCATTACTATATCCCATCGCTTTCGTTCTACAATTTCCCCTACGCCTTCGGTCTTCTCTTCGGCCTCGGGCTCTACGAACGCTACAGGACGGAGGGGCCGAAGTTCGCCTCGACCTACCGAAGCATCTTGGCATCTACTGGCTCCGCCTCCGCCGTTCAGGTGGCGAGGGAAGCTGGGTTCGATATCGAAAATGAGGATTTCTGGAAATCCTCCCTGCGCATATTTTCGCGTCGAACGGAGGAATTCGAAGCTCTATCGAGGAAGTTGCTCTGAGAAAAGCCCGGCAGGGACGCCTTCTTTCCGCCTTCTGCCGGGCTCGGTTTCGCGTCGGGAGCGGCCTAGATCATGCCCCGGCTTTCCCTATCCCGCCGAAACGCCTTGCTTGCCTTGGAAATGCTCTTCCACTTGGCGCGTTCGGTTGCGGCCTGCGATTTTTCTGCCCTGCGATCGAGAAGGGCGGCTTCGCGGAGCAAGCCGAGCCATCGTTCATAGCGGCTTCTTTCCAGCTTCCCGGAGTCAAGGGCGGCCAGAACGGCGCATCCCGGTTCCTCCGTATGTCCGCAGTCCCGGAATCTGCAGAAGACTGCGAGGGAGGCTATCTCGGGAAAGATCGCATCCAAGTCCGATTCATCCACCCAGAGCTGGACCTCTCGTATCCCTGGATTGTCCAGTATGATAATGCCCGAATCGAGGAGGTAGAGTTCTCGGTGCGTCGTCGTGTGCAGCCCCTTGCCATCCTGCGCGCGGATGGCATTCGTCTTGGCCAGGTCGAACCCCGCCAGGGCATTGAGCAGAGTCGATTTCCCTACTCCCGACGAGCCCATCAGGGCAAGGGTCTTCCCAGGAGAAAGCCAAGGTTCGAGAGCCTCGAATCCCCTTCCTGATGCCGCGCTCAATCCCAGGACAGGAACCTGGCCCGAAACCGTCGCCAACTCGGAGATGAGGGCGCCGGGATCTTCGACAAGATCCGTCTTGGTGAGAAGGACGAGGGCTTGGGCTCCCGACGCGTGGACGAGTGCGAGCATGCGCTCCACGCGAGCGGGGGAAAAGTCTGGGCCGCAGGCTGTCATAACGGCCACCAGGTCGACATTGGCGGCGATGGCTTGAATGGATCGGGCGCCGCCATGGCGCGACCCTGGAGCTTTCCGCGCCAAGAAGCTCCTCCGCGGGAGGATAGCTATCGGAATCCAGGCATCCTCCCCTCCTGAGCCTGAGCCGGGATTCGGCGCCTGCGCGAGCACCCAGTCGCCCACCGCCGGAAGATCCCCGGGAAGGCTTGCGCCCTCTGCGAAGATTCCCATTTGGAGGAGCCTTCCTTCACATATCGTCTCGGACCCCTTAGCCGTGGCGCAGGAACCAGGGGTTCCACTCTCCGTGCGACGGCCTCTCGGCCACAAGCCCGATGAAACCGCTATTGGACCCGATCTCTGGATTTCTGTCACTCGGGCGGGGAAGATCTCTCCCCCGAGGTAGGCCGCTCCGCCTCTGTTCCGGGCCAAGGCTTCCCATTCCTCGTCCCAGCCCCAGGTTTCAAGACCTGAGGCTGTTTCTTTGTTCAATCTATGCACGATGTAGTCCTCGATGCCGAACCGGGCGTCAGGCCGATGGCATCGGCCTGACGCATTCTATCCCGTCCCTGCCTTCGGGCAGGACTCGGGATCCGAGAAAACCCTTGGAGCACTGCTAGCCGCCTGCAATGACGGCGATCGAGGAAGGGAAGGCTCTAGCGAGTCTCTCTCCCGGCCCCACGGTCGCCATCGCGGCTCCATATGAGTATGGCCCTGTCCATACGACGCCTCCTTGGCCGGTTATGGCTCGCGCTGAGCGC
>DATCUA010000290.1:0-2473 GCA_036567645.1 Rectinemataceae bacterium
ACCTCGCAGCCAACGCCCTCGCCCAGGCAGCCGACCACATCGACAGCTTCTTCAAACTCCTCCAGATCGAAATGGCTTTCTATGTCGCCTGCATCAACCTCCATGAAAGACTGGACCTCATTGGGGAATCGACCTGCTGGCCCTCCCCCTCGCCGCGCGGAGCGGGAATCTATTCATTCGAGGCTCTATCGGATGTCAGCCTTTCTCTCTTCAACAACAAAAAATCCGTGAGCAACGATTTGCGCGCCGATGGAAAGGATCTGATCGTCATAACCGGAGCCAATCAGGGGGGGAAGTCTACCTTCTTGAGGAGCCTGGGCCTGGCTCAGCTCCTGATGCAGTGCGGGATGTTCGTCCCAGCAAAATCCTTCGCGGCAGATATGTGCCAAGGTGTATTCACCCATCACCGGCGCAAAGAAGACCGGGACATGAAGAGCGGCAAATTCGACGAAGAGCTATCCAGGATGAGCGCAGTCGCCGACCAGATAAAGCCATATTCGCTGATCTTGTTCAATGAGTCGTTCGCCGCGACGAATGAACGCGAAGGCTCCGAGATAGCGCGCCAGATCGTGACTGCCCTGATCGAAAATGGTATCAAAGTGGTTTTTGTCACCCACCTCTACACATTCGCACGGGAATTTCAGGAAAGGGCGAAGGATCGAGTCCTTCTTTTGCGGGCCGAGCGGCATAAGGACGGTGTCCGCACCTTTAAAATCATCGAGGGCCCTCCCTCGGAGAGATGCTTCGGGGAGGAACTGTATTACAAAATCTTCCCAGACAGCTGATTCGAGTTCTTTTTTGCGAGAATCTTGTCGCGGATGATCGGAGCGTCGGGATCATCGGGCTTCTCTGCAAAGACTTCGTTCACCACGGCGAGGGCTCGATCCAAGTCATCCATTTTGTAGAGACACCAGGCCAGATGCACCTTGAATCCTGTCTCCATGGGATTCAAGTAGATCGCACGCCGAAACTGGGATTCCGCCGCATCGAACATCTCGCGCCTCAGCAGGGCAACCCCCACATGATCCCGATCGTAACCGAGGAAGCGATTCGGCCTCAGCCTCTCCTCTAGTTCCTCGGACAGGCGCGGACTCATTCCAACCGAGCGCTTCACGCCGAACCTCGTGGAACTGGCCCGATTTCCAATCCGCAATTCCGTACGAATTCGAGAAAGGCTAAACGGTATTCGTTCGCTATGGGTATTCGCCTCACGCCATGACCATGTATAGAAAAGTCGAACCAGCTATAGGCCGTATCGATGCGATCCTCCGCACGCAGGACGCATCCCTCGATCGGGATGTAGGCGATGACCATGCTGTAATCCACGCTGCGGGGAGAGCGGATCGGCTCTTCCTCGGAAAAAACATAGATGAGGCCATCGGCGTATATCAAGAAAAACGATCCGATTGCGCGGGGCCGAAACAGCTTGGTGTCGACAATGGCGAATGGGTGATAGAACTTCGCTCGGGGACGCCTTCCAGCCAAAGCGGCGAGCGGGAATGTGTAGTACTTGTAATCGATCAGAGCCATGTCCTCGAGTTCGTCATCTGCCGAAGGATTGGAAGAGATGTGCCTTTTTTCCTTCGCGGCCCTGAAGGCCTCCAGAAAAGGATCGTAGAAGGGCGAGCTCACCGCATTGAAACGGATGGCGATATCTTCCCTTCGCCGAGACAGATCAGCGAAGCTAGGTATCGAAGCACGACGCCCTCCTGGCTTCGGGCTCACTACGCCCGTCCTCCAGGAGTCATCAGCCGGGTATACCGACGGTTAGTGGCGGACTCCATCGCCAATATGCTACGAGAAGCCTATACCAGAGCGTTTAGATCAGTCAACGATGCCATTCTCACAGAATATTTTCCGTCCATGTACGGCCAATTCTGTTTGCCAGGTTTCGGTAGCAAGAGGTAGCTCGTTGAGCTCGGCGCGAGCCTCTCGACAGGACGGGTAATGCTTGTCGAGAAGCGCCTCGAACCGTGCATTATGCGTCGGTTCGATCAGGTGGATCATCTCGTGCACTATCACGTACTCAAGAAGGTCTTTAGGCTTTTTAACGAGTTCGGTGTTCAGGCGTATGTGACGCGCCTTGGGATTGCAGCCGCCCCACTTTGTCTTCATTCTCTGAAGGAAGTATGCGGCTACGGATACGTCCAGTCTTGGCTCCCACGCGGCGATCATGTCGGGCACCGCCTCATGGAGGAGCGACT
This sequence comes from Rectinemataceae bacterium, assembly GCA_036567645.1. Classification (GTDB taxonomy): domain Bacteria; phylum Spirochaetota; class Spirochaetia; order Treponematales; family Rectinemataceae; genus JAPLSO01. Next base: position 2,205 of record DATCUA010000290.1, read on the forward strand.
TACTCCATTCATGCATGATCTCCGCGCGCCTCTCCCTGCTAGTTCCGGGGCGAACAGTGAGGGTAATGCCTCGATGCGTCATGCGGACTGAAGGCTTTTCATCAGCTTCCTTGACAGAAAGAAGGTAGCGCCGACCCCAGATATAATGGCTCTCCCGTTCCACGTACTGCCGGGAACTTTCACGCGCTTGAGCCCGGAACTTTTCTTGTTGCTTCCTTATCCAGCCCAATTTCGTCGCGGCATAGGCATGGGCTACTTCGATTCGCGTA
>DATCUA010000291.1:0-21510 GCA_036567645.1 Rectinemataceae bacterium
ACCATTCCCATTACTCGGCTTCGTAGTAGTTCTTTTTGTCCCATCGGTAGTTTCCCAGCCATCCTGCTCTCCTGGGTCCATTCTACCAAAGGGGACATTTCTACTTGGGTCACCAGGGGACATTACTACATGGGTTCAACAGACCCCCGAGGTTCCCCGAAAATGGGCTTCCAGGAAAGGGGCTCTGATCGAGCTTGCGCGGATGGAGTTCGATCAAGCCGATCGATATATAGCCTTCGCTTACAGCACGGTGATCGGTCATGCCCTCTCCCGAGCGCTCGTGCCTGCCATCGGCGAGAAAGCAGTAGGTGAATCCGTCGGCGCCTTCGAAGCACCGCAGGGCGTCGAAATACCTGTTCCTGCCCGGTTCTGTCCAGATGGCGGGTATATCCAATCTCGAGGACGATGGGCCGTTGATGTTGACAAAGGAACCTGGCTTCCATGCAGAGATCAGCGCTTCGAGGTTCCTCGCAACGAATTCGGCGCAGCATCCATAGTCCAAGGGCTCTACGAAGGAAGCGCAGGAGACGGCTATGGCGGGAATGTCGGAGAGTGCGGCTTGGCGCGCCGCCCCGCATGTTCCAGAGTAGATGATGTCCGTGCCTAGATTTGGTCCTCGATTGATACCCGATATGACCAGATCGGGAGCGGCTGTGCAAACCGAGAGTCCGGCGACGATGACACAGTCGGCTGGGCTTCCTGAACAGGAAAAGAGCCCATCATTGAGTCTCTTGAGCCTGGTGGGGCGCTTCAGGGTTACGGCATGGGAGGTCCCGGATCTCTCCCCGTCAGGAGCCACGACAATTATCTCGTGGGCTGGCCTGCCTTGGATCGACAGAACGGAGAGGCTCCTTACGAGTGAGTCCAAGCCTTCGGCGTCTATGCCGTCATCATTGGTGACAAGGATTCGCATTGAATACTCCGATTTAGAGAATCAGGAGAGGATGAGCTTCATACCGCCATTGATAGCAGTCTCGTAGACCTGGGCCTTGAAGCCAAAGATTCTTTCGTATTCATCGAGGCGTCTTCGATATTCTTCTATTGCCGAAGACGTCATTACCGATGCTATGCATCCCCCGAATCCCGGGCCCGTCATGCGGGAGCACAGGACTCCCTCGAGCTCCTGGGAGCGCTTCACGAGCCAGTCCACTTCGGGGCAAGAAATCTCGTAATGGTTGCGCAACGATATGTGCGACTTGTTCATGATCCTGCCGAATGCCAAGGCGTCCTGTCTAGACAGGGCATCCTCTATCTCCCCTACCCTCGCGATTTCTTCAAGGACATGGATGCATCGCCTGCGGACGCTTTCAGGCAGGAGACCCATGAGATCGTCGAGCTCGGACATCCTGATATCCCGCAAGGTTTTGCCTCCGCGCGGCGAGAGAAGCTTGAGGCAGCGGGCACAGTCCTCGACTCTTTGCTTGAGTTCGGCCTCCGTAGACATACGGGGTACCCTGGAATCGGTAAGCACGAGATTCCATTTCGCGTCGAGGAACTGTACAGCCCTCCTGCGGAGCGTCCTCATGTCGATGATAGACAAAGCACGCACCCCTGGGGATGTCATCACGAGGTAGTCGTAAACCGGGACAGTTTTCTCGGAGAAGGAGGCCTGGGCTTTGCGGGCGATATCGGCCAGCTCCTCGTTCTTCAGACCGAGCCCGAAGAGGGCGTTCAGAGCTATGGCAGTGGCGAGGTTGATGGAAGCCGTGATGCCGAGGCCGAGCCCAGGAGGAATGGAGCTTGTGATCGTCGCGTTTATGCCCTTGCCCTGGAAGTCATAGGCGCGCGACATGTAGTCGTATATAGACTTCAGGTGATTTGCCCAGCGGTCTTCCCGCTTGTACTTCAGGGAGCCTGTCGAAGCCCTTTTGCGCTCTCCGAGATCGGCTGCGAAGAAACGCATGGAAGAGTCCTTGCGCAGGGAAAGCGCTATCCGAGTTTCAAACGAAAGAGCTGCAGCCAATACCAGCCCCTCGCTCGCGGCAGTGTGTTCGCCGAGCAGTTTGACCACGGCAGGAGCGCTGGCCAACGAGGAGCACTGCATTTCATATTCTGCCTGATGGATAGCGACGATATCTTTCATCGAACCTTCTCGTACGGGAGTCGCCTGACGATCGGAAGCCGTCGACCGTCCCATTGTACTGTATTTACTGTTCTGGCACAACAAAAATTATTCCGCTGGATTTCATGATTTTTTCGAGCGTGCGGATATCTTCTTCGGCTTTGGCAAGCTCTTCTTGATAGCGCTTCCGCTCGGCTATCTTCGCCTCCAAACCCTTCACCTTCCACGACCCGGCCTTCCCGAGGTATTCGGTAACCACGCGTCCATTTACACGCTTCACCATGTACACATATTCATAATTTCCACGACGCTTCGCGACGAGAGATCCTTTGGGCCGCTGAGAACATTCTTGCTTCAAGCGCGAAATCTTCCACGTGAGCTTATGGTGCTCTTCGATGAGGATGGATTCTATGCCCCCGGGAATCATGAATCGGATGATACCATCCAGAATCCTCTGGAGAAATAGCTCAACGAGAGTCGCGGCGTGAGAACAAGGGATTTTTGAGCGATGCGCGATTCGAACGCGCGACCTTCGGCTCCGGAGGCCGACGCTCTATCCAGCTGAGCTAATCGCCCGGTCTCGGGCTGGAATAGTAGTACGGCTTCGGAATCCTCGTCAAGGCAAGGCGGCCTGGGGACTGGACGGGCTCCGGGCCTTCCTGGTTCAATATGGTAATGTCCACCATTCTCCTGGCTTCATCATCGCCTCGACGCAAGGAAATTTTGTCCATGCTCGGCATACCGTTCATAGCCATTCATCCGGAGATAGACGAGAGCGTCGTCGACTACCAGCCCCCCGAGGAGCGGGTTGTTTCCCTCGCATTCCTCAAGGCAGCGGAGGCAGGGCGGATCGCCTCCAGCCCAGGGGGGATACCCGACGCTAAAAATGGAGATGGTCCAAGGCATATCCTCGCCGCAGACACCCTGGTCGCACTTCGCTCTCACGGAGGATGGAAAACCCTGGGGAAGCCCAAGAACGAAGCAGAGGCGCGACAGATGCTCCGAACCATCCAGGGCAGGATACAGCATGTGTTCACCGGCCTCTGTGTCTTCGATAGACTGACTGGCTCGAGCCATACCGCCCTCTCGAAATCCCGCGTACGTTTCGATACCATGGACGAGGACGCTGTAAATGCTTATCTCGCCACAGGAGAATGGATTGGGGCGGCTGGAGCCTACCGCGTCCAGGGATGGGGAGCCGCCTACATCGCCTGGATCGAAGGCTCGCCTTCGGGCGTGATGGGCTTGCCAATACGCGAGCTTTATGGCATTCTCTCCCGCGCGGGGACGTGCATTTCGCCTCCATCAGGCATCCGCCTGTAGAGGAGAGAAGCCGTTTTCGTGAAGGCGCCCTTGAGGTGTCCATATCTTCCGTCCTTTGCGGCTCGCGCCCGGGGAACGAGAATTAGAGAAGGGGATCGGGCACCATGCTCGATCACGGGAGGAAAGCGTGGCAGTAGTCACTATGAAGAACCTGCTCGAGTCCGGTGTGCATTTCGGACACCAGGTCAAGCGCTGGGATCCAAGGATGAAGAAATACATCTTTGCCGAGCGCAACGGAATTCACATCATCGACTTGCAGAAGACCATCCAGGCTATCAAGGACGCCTATGACGCAGTCCAGAAGATAGTCGGTTCCGGCAAATCCATCCTTTTCGTCGGAACAAAGAAACAGGCACAAACAGCCATTCAAAAGGAAGCCGAGCGTTGCGAACAGTTCTACGTCAACAACCGCTGGCTCGGAGGCATGCTCACAAACTATTCCACCATCAAGAAGTCCATTCAGCGGCTCAAGAAGATCGAACGCATGGAAGTTGACGGCACTTTTGAAAGCCTGACCAAGAAGGAAGTCGCAAGCCTCCAGAAAGAAAAAGTGAAGCTCGAAAAGAACCTCGGCGGCATCAAGGAGATGAAAGAACTCCCCGGCGCTATCTTCGTCGTCGACACCAGGAAGGAAGCCATAGCCGTGGCCGAGGCCCAACGCTTAGGCATCCCCATCGTTGCCGTGGTAGACACGAACTGCAATCCCGAGGGCATCACCTACCCCATCCCCGGCAACGACGACGCTATCCGCTCCATCAGCCTCTTCACGCAGATAATCGCCAACGCAGTCGTCGAGGCGGGAGCTTCCGAGGGCCTCAAGATAGTTGAATCCCTCCCTGCCGAGGAATTCGAGGAAGTGCATACCGATGCGGTCAAGAAAGAAGAGGACGAGGTCGAAGTCGATATAGATAGCTACGCCGCTGCGGCCGAGGCCAAGCCTGAGCCGATCGCAGAGACCGAATCCGATTCCGCATCGATAGTCGACGAAGACAAGCTCTACGAGCCCAAGTGAGGGGTAATCCAATGGAAATCAAATCGACCGATATCAAGGCTCTGCGCGAAAAGACCGGAGCAGGCATGATGGACTGCAAGCGCGCCCTGAGCGAAGCCGAAGGCGATTTCGCCGGCGCAGAGAAGCTCCTCAGGGAATGGGGCATGGCCGGCGTCGAAAAGCGCTCGGGCCGAGCCACGAATGAGGGCAGGATCTTCAGCGCTGAATCTGTTTCCGCGATCTCCGCGGTGGAGATCGCCTGCGAGACGGATTTCGTAGCGCGCAACGATGACTTTATCGCGGCAGGCAACAAGATCGCATCCAAAGCCCTCGCTGATCGCGCAACCTCTGCTACCCCCGAACTCGAGAGCATGGTCAAGGATATCGCCTCCGTCATCAAGGAGAATATTGCCCTCAAACGGGTGAGGTATTTCGAAGCCGCCGACGGCGAACTCCTGCACAGCTATTCCCACGGCGAAGGCAAGATCTTCGTGGTAGTGAAGGCCAGGGCTGCATCGTCAGATGCGTTCTCGGACGGTGCGGTTACCTCCTTCATCCACGATGTCGCCCTCCATGTTGCAGCCTTCAATCCCATGTTCCTGGATCAGAGCGTACCCGACAAGGCTTGGGTCAAAGAGCAGGAAGAAATCTTCGCCAAGCAGGTCGAGCTGGACGAGAAGATGAAGAACAAGCCCGCAAAGGTCGTTGAAGGCATCCTCGCCGGCAAACTGAAGAAGCTCATGGCCGAGGTCTGTCTCATGGATCAGGGCTTCGTCAAGGACGAAAAGCTCTCCGTCGCCCAAGCTCTCGCCGCGGTCAAGAAGCAGAGCGGCAAGGATTTCTCGATAGTGGAGTATGCCTATCTCAAAGTAGGCGAGACCCTGTGATAGCATAGAGAAAGGGGCAAGGGGGGCTCGTCCTCCCTTGCCCCTTCCATTAAAGGGAGGTTCCATGGAGTATTCCAAGGCCGCATTCGAGGAAAGGATGAAGAAATCCGTATCCTCGCTCAAGGACGAGTTCAACGGAGTGCGTACTGGCCGCGCCTCGCCCGCCCTCCTGGACAAGGTACGCGTTGATTATTACGGACAGAAGACCCCGCTCTCCCAGGTAGCCACGGTATCCGTACCAGAAGCTCGGCTCATCGTCGTCCAGCCCTGGGATCGATCCCTCTTCAGCGAGATCGAAAAAGCCATCCTCAAATCCGAGCTGGGGCTCAACCCTTCCAACGACGGCAAGGTGATACGCCTTGCCATCCCTCCGCTCACAGAACAGAGGCGGAAGGAGCTCGCCAAAACGGCGAAGGCAATGGCAGAACAAGCCAAGGTCGCCATACGGAACATTCGCCGCGATGGGCTCGAAGAGCTCAAGAAGCAACTGGCCGCTGGTGGAGTTGCCGAGGACGGGGTAAAGAAAGAGGAAGACGAACTCCAGAAGCTTACGGATTTCTATATCCTCCAGGTACAGAAGACGCTGGAGGAAAAAGAAAAAGAAATCCTCGAAGTCTAGGCGACGAGATCTACGTCCATGCAGGTCCTGCGCATCCCGAGCCATCTCGCCATCATCATGGACGGCAACGGCCGCTGGGCGAACGCGCGCGGACTGCCGCGGGCCGAAGGGCACCGCCAAGGCCTCTCTGCGGCAAAGCGGGTTGTCCTAGCGGCTTCAGCGCGAGGTGTCCAGTACCTCTCCCTCTATACCTTCTCGACGGAAAATTGGAAGAGGACTTCAGAGGAAGTGGGGTTCCTCATGGGGCTTATTCGGTCCCACCTCTCCGCCGAGCTCGATTTCTACCGGGCGAACCGAATACGGGTAGTCCACTCTGGATCGAGAAAGGGCCTCGATCCAGATATCCTCGCCGAGATCGACAAGGTCTGCGGCGAAACAGCGGCTCTCCCTGGCATGGTTGTAAACCTGGCCATCAACTACGGCGGAAGGGACGAAATCCTGAGATCCTTTTCGAAAGCCCTGAACTCAGCCCCGCCACCCGGCAAGAGTATCGAGGAAGTATTGCGCTCTGGACTGGACCATCCGGAAATTCCCGATCCCGATCTGATAATCAGGACAGGCGGAGAGCTTCGCCTTTCCAACTTCCTCCTATGGGAGTCAGCCTACTCAGAACTCTATTTCTGCGACACTCTCTGGCCTGATTTCGGCGCCGAGGATCTCGATACCGCTCTTTCGAGCTACGCTCGCAGGGAAAGGCGCTTTGGAGGCAGGGAGTGACAAAAAACACAGTACAGCGCCTGGCGGTATTTTTCATCGGAATCCCCCTCTTCGTCATTGTCACCATCTTTATAGGATTCGGTCGGCATTTTGTCCTGGCCCTCCTCGTGCTCGCCCTCATGTACCTCATGCTCGGGGAAGCGACGGCTATGTTCAAGGCGGTCAAGCTCTCTCCGCGGATGCCTCTCGTCGGAGTTCTCTCGCTCGCCTTGGGCCTATCTGCCTACCTCCTTCCGATGGCGAAGGACTTACTTCCCTATCCATTTTCTCCACTCGCCGCGCTTCTCTCCTTATCCGTGCTCGGCGCCCTTGCTATAGCCGGATCTTTCGCCTTCGCCAGAAAAGAAGAGTTCCCCGATATCCTGCCTTCTTTCGCCGCCAGCCTGTCGGTTTACTTCTACTGCGGCATCTTGGGCTCCTTCCTCATGCACATCGTCTCCGGTTTCGACTTGGGGACTGAGGCCGTGCTCTGCTTTACTCTGCTGACCTTCGGGAACGACAGTCTCGCATGGCTCACGGGCATGACGCTGGGACGAAAGCGCGACATCATACCTGTGTCGCCGAACAAGAGCGTTGCCGGATTCGTGGGCGGTTTCCTGGGTTCTATCGTAGCCGCCGGCCTGTCGCTCGTACTATTCCCGCACCTTCAGCGGACAGCGGGGTTGGGCATATATATTCTCGGATTCTTCATCGGGATCACGGTCATAGTGGGAGATCTGCTGGAAAGCGCACTCAAGCGGTCGGCTGGGATAAAGGATTCTTCCACCCTCGTCCCGGGAAGGGGAGGCATTTTGGATTCCTTCGACAGCCTCCTATTCTCGGCCCCCGTTTTCGTCTTCGTCGCTTCCCTCCTTGGGCTATTCGATGCCTGATACCCTCGTCACCTCGACCTCATGCAGCCCAGCGAAGGAGATCCTCGTACTGGGCGCTACCGGCTCGATCGGCCGTCAGACCTTGGATTTCGTGGAGAAAGCAAATGAAAAGGCTACGGGGCTGGGACTTCCCCGCCCCTATCGCATCGCTGGCCTCTATGCGCGGGCCGATGCATCCGGACTCGCGAGACTTGCCGCCCGGCATCCCGGGGCCAAGACGGCTCTAGCCGAACCCGAAGTGGAAGGGCAGGCCGATTTCCAAGGCCAGGATGCCCTTGCGAGCCTCCTATCCGCGACACAAGCCGATATCGCCGTCAACGGAGTTTCCGGGGCATCGGGTTTGCCCGTATCCGTGGCCGTACTCGAAGCGGGCTTGGATTTAGCTCTTGCGAACAAAGAATCCATTGTCATGGGTTGGCCTCTCCTCCGTGATCTGGCGAAAAAAACGAAGGGCACCATACTCCCAGTGGATTCCGAACACTCGGCTCTCTTTCAGCTCATATCGAGGATAGGGAAAAAATCCGTAGTCGAGATAGGGATTACTGCCTCTGGCGGTCCTTTTCGTGACTGGAGCATAGAGCAGCTGTCCTCGGTCGGTCCCGATGCCGCGGCTGCCCATCCCGTGTGGAAGATGGGGAGGAAGATTAGCATCGACTCGGCATCGCTAGCCAACAAAGGCCTCGAGCTGATCGAAGCCGCGTTCCTCTTCGAGATGGACGAACGCGATATCCGGGTTCTCGTCCATCCGCAGAGCCTCGTCCACGCTTTCGCGAGGACGATCGACGGAGCCTTGTTTGCACATTGTTCCCCGCCAGACATGAGGATACCCATAGGGCTCGCCCTCTCCTGGCCGTGCCAGGAACCCCTGCCCTTTCCAGGGCTCGACCTCGCAGGCAAGCGCCTCGAGTTCTTCGATCCCGACTCCCGGCGATTCCCCATGATCGAACTGGCGCGTAACGCCCTGCGCGCGGGGGGAGCCGCCAGCATTGTCTACAACGCGGCGAATGAAGCCGCGGTATGCGCTTTCGAATCGGGGAGGATAGGTTTCCTCGATATCCCCCGAGTCGTAGACTCCGTCCTCTCCAAGGGATGGAACTATCCGACACCCGATCTGCTGAGTATCTTCCAGGTAGACGCCGAGGCTCGAGCCCTGGCGAATCGGAGCGTTTCAGAAAAGCTATGGTGAGCATCATTCTAGGTCTCCTCGGCCTCTCACTTGTCGTAGTGGTTCACGAATTCGGTCATTTCCTGGCGGCTAGGGCTGTTGGAGTGGATGTTGAAGCCTTCTCCATAGGCTGGGGACCGCGGCTCGCAGGCTTTGTCAGCCGGGGCACGGAATGGAGACTTTCTGCCTTCCCGCTGGGCGGCTATTGCAGGATGAAAGGAGAGCACTCCTTCAAGCGAGCGCTGGACGAAGGCCTAACACACATACCCTCCGAACCTGGATCTTTCTATGGAGCCTCCCCGGCCCGTCGCATGGCTATACTCGTTGCGGGGCCTGCTGCCAATGTCCTCCTCGCCATATTCCTGTTCAGCTTCGTCTCGCTGATCGGCATACCCTTGCAGACCGCTCCGAACCGCATTGTCCTCGCGAGCGAAGTTGCCTCAGCCCCTAGCCAACCCAATCCGGCCGACCTTTCCGGCCTCAAGACGGGGGACTGGATACTCGAAGCCGACGGAAGGCCAGTGAGGGACTATGCGGATCTTCAGGAAGCCGTGGGAACCCGACCAAACCAGCCCATACGCCTTCTGGTCAAGCGGGAAGAAGCGACATTCACTATCGATATAACACCTCGCCTCGATACGGCCAGCGGCCAGGGTTTTATCGGGGTCTATGCCTGGATCGATCCGATTATCGAGAAAGTCGAATCGGGCCAGGCCGGGGCGCTAGCGGGTTTCAAGGCCGGAGACCGAATACTTGCCGTGAATGGCAAAACAGTGGAAAAGACCACCGACCTCATTTCTGCCCTCGGAACAAAACCAGAGAGAGCTGACTTCATCATCCTCCGCGAAGGCAAAGAACAGGAGCTCAAGCCAGTTTTAAGCTACGGCGAGACGGGACAGAGCGATCTCGGCATCGAATTCAAGAGAGTGGAGCGAAGGGATAGGACCTCCTCCCTGGGGGCCGCTCTGCTTTCGGGCTTTTCCGAAACCTGGAAGACATTCCGCCTCAGCATCCAAGGCGTGGGCCTCCTCTTCAAGGGAGTCGACATTTTCAAAGCCCTGTCCGGTCCGGCTCGTATAACCTATCTCGTGGGTAGCACAGCCCAGGATTCCATACGCGCATCTGGATTCTCCGGTCTTGGTACTATCCTGAGTTTCCTCGCCTTCCTCTCGGTAGGCCTTGGATTCATGAACCTCTTGCCCGTGCCAGCTTTGGACGGGGGTCAGATTCTCCTTTCCGTCGCCGAAGCCGCCAAGCGGAGCCCGCTCAAGGCCAGGACCATCTACCGATACCAGTTCGTGGGGGCGGCTATGATTGCCGCCATATTCTTGGTCGCGACCCTTGGCGATCTCTTCTTCTTCGCGGGCAAGTAGACTGCCTAAGAGTAGCCCCGAACCTGCTGGCCAGGATGATAGAGCCGAGTCGTAGGCGGACGCGCTTCGCGGCGCGGCAACGCCTCGTGCTATACTCCCCTCCTGTCCATGTTGGCGAACTTGGCGAAGGCAGGCTTGAACCATACGCTCGTTTTGCCGATAGGCCCGTTGCGTTGCTTGGCCACGATGAGCTCGGTCTCTATCTGCTCAGACCTCTGGTCTTGGGTCTTGTTGATCTCCCTGTCCCTGTGGAGGAAGAGGATGAGATCGGCATCTTGCTCTATCGATCCCGATTCGCGCACATCCGCCAGGTTGGGCTGCTTGCCTTCGGCTTCGCGCTTGAGCTGGGACAAGGCGATGATGGGCACGTCGAGCTCCCGCGCCAGAGCCTTGAGGGAGCGGGAAATGGAGGCTATCTGCTCCCAGCGCGGCAGGTCGGCGTTTTCATGGGTGATCAGGGTTATGTAGTCTATGAAGATGATTTTTACCGACTTTTCGAGCACAAGCCTTCGTGCCATCGTTCGCAAATCCAGCAACTTCATGTTCGGCATGTCGACGATGTAGAGTGGAGCCTCGTAAATCCTCCCCGCAGCGTTCATCAGGTCGGTGTAGTCGGCAGTCCTCAATCTCCCCGTCCTCAGCTTCTCGCCGGGAACCTGGGCTTCGGCAGAAATTATGCGGTTCATGAGTGCGTGCTCGGACATCTCGAGTGAGAAGAATGCCGTGGGAATCTTCAGCGCTATCGACGTATGGCAAGCTATGGTGAGGGCAAGGGCGGTCTTTCCCACGGATGGCCTGGCTCCGATGACTATGAACTCCGAGTTTTGGAATCCTGAAGTCATGGCGTCCAGATCGGTAAGTCCGGAGGGGATTCCCGTAAAGGCGTCCGGATGCTTGCTCAGCTCCTCTATCTTGGTCACGAACTCCGGTATGAGATCTTGGATCGAGTGATAAGAAGCCGTTTTCCTGTTCTGTGTTATCTCGAAGATGCGCGACTGGATCTCGTCGAGTATGGGGCCCGTTTCCTTGGTATCGTCGCAAGCTAAGGACGATACCTGGGCTGACATCTTCATGAGACTTCGCCTTGTCGACATCTCCTGGATGATTCGGGCGTAGTATTCCACATTGGCCGAGGAAGGCGTCATCGATGTGAGATTGGCGATGTACCCCGGTCCTCCTGCCCTCTCCAGATTGCCGGCGAGCTTCATCTCCTCAGTGAGGGTTATGAGATCGGCTTTCTGCCCCTTTTCGTTGAGGGAGATGATCGCGGCGAAAATCTCGGCGTGTGCGTTCTGATAGAAATCTTCCGGTCTCAGATAGCGCAATACCGTCCCCAGCGAATCAGGATCGAGGAGGAGGGCGCCGAGGCAGGCCTGCTCGGCTTCCGGGTTGTTGGGCGGTATCCTGTCCTTCAGGCTTTCGATGTGTGTATTCTCCTTCGCAGGTTTACAGTATACGCCAGGCAAAAAAAGAGCACCAGAGACCACTCGTCAAAGCCGAGAGGCTCCGGCGCCCTCAGGAGGAGCCGATAGGATCATCGTCTCCGGGCTTTCGCAACGCTCGGAGACGCGTCGATCAGTTGAAGCGGCCGGCGTTGATGGCGGCTTCGAAGGCGGCTGCCTGCTCTTCTTCGGTCTGGGGCTCGGCGGCTTCCACTCTCTGCTTTCGCACGCGCTGCTTTTTGGGCTGGTCTTCACCTTCGGAGGCCTGGGCCTTCACCTCGTGGCCAGCGATCGAGAGCCTGACTATGGCTTCTTCCTTCTCGTACAGATGGATGATCACCTTGTAGTGACCAATGTTCTTGATGGAGCGGCCCGGCACCTCGATCTTCTTGCGATCGACTTCAATGCCTTTCTTCAGCAACTCGTCGGCCACGGTGGCGTTGGTCACCGCTCCGTAGAGCTTGCCGTTAGCTCCAGCCGGCATCGAAAGGGCTAGTTCCTCGGCTTCGAGCTTATCCTTGAGGGAGGCTGAGGACTGGCGTTTTTCTGCCTTCCTGGCCTCGATCTCGGCTTTCCGCTTTTCGAAGAGAGCGAGGCTCTTGGCGTTATGCACCATGACGAGGCCACGGGGCAGGAGGTAATTGCGGGCAAATCCCGGCGCTACATCTCGGACGTCTCCGATTTCGCCGAGGTTAGGGACGTCCTGGTTGAGGATCACTTTCATTTCGAGGCTCCTTTGATGGTTCGGTATGGAATCCATACCTCGGTTATACCCAATAGAGGCAAACCTATGATGATAATCGTCCCCACGGCGGGGCTGAGAGCTAGCAGTATCACCGCGAGGGGACCCAACAACCGAAGGAATCTGGCGGCGGGATAGGCTTCCTGTACGAATCCGAGGATTCCCAAACCCTGTACCGCATATGGACATGCAAAAAAGAGGGCAATGTTCCACGCCACAGCCGAGAGGACAGGACCGCCTTTTCCGACCAGCACGGCGAAGAGAAAGGCCCAGCTCGCAAGACTCGGCCATAGGGCCGATTGGGGCACTCTGAATCTCCATAAGGAGATAGCCTTTATCCGGGCTATTCTTTCTTCCTCCTCGATGGGCAGGAACCTGCTCCGCAGAGCGAGGTTCGATCCCATCCACCATGAGAAGCCGAGCATTCCCAAGATCATGGGAGCGAAGCCCGATCCGATTATCCTCAGGGCCGATCCCACTGCTTCGTCTACTGCCTTGCCTCGGCTCAGCTCCATGCCCGAGGCTGTCAGTGTAGCCTCAGCGAACGAAGCCATTGCCTGGCGAAAAGCCGGATTCATGATAATCCTGAATACGAAGGGCGAGACTGCAGCCGAAAGCAATCCTGCAACGAGGACGATCCTCCCCGCCCTGCCGATCCTACCGGGCTTGGCATTGATCAAGCCGAGGGCTACGAGGAGAAGCAAAGGCGGAGCGCTGCTTGCAGCCAAGGAGGAGATTGCGAATCCTCCCAATCCCGCAAGCCTAATTCCCGAGCCGACGACAATAGTAAGCGCCGCGGCGAGGCTGGCTATCCATCCCGATCTCAATCCGCGTCCTGTAAAGGCCGTCTGCAGAGGTATGAGATAGGCGAACGAGAGCAGATAGGATAGGTAGAGAACCCCTGCGACCAGGCCTTTCGAGAGGTCCTGGAAGACCGGGGGGAATACCTGTCTCCTGTCTAGGCTCTGGCTCATGCCCCGAAGCTCACTTCACCACGTAGGGCAGGAGGGCGAGGGACCGTGCGCGCTTTATGTTCACTGCCAGGGCTCTCTGGTGCTTTGAGCAGGTTCCTGTTATGCGTCTGGGTAGTATCTTGCCCCGCTCGGTCGTATAGCGTCTCAGGGTGTCTGAGTCCTTGTAGTCGATATGAGCCTTCTGGGTGCAGAACTTGCAGACCTTCTTCTTGAAGAAGCCCTTGCCCTTGCGGGGAGCTCCACCCCTGTCATCCTGATCCCTGCGGCCGTCGGACTGGTCCATCTTGATCTCTGAACTCTCTTTGGTATCGGACATGTGATTCTCCTCGTTGGTTATTAGAAAGGAATATCGTCGTCGAAGGCATCGACCGGCTTGGCCGGAGCCTGGGAGCCGGTTCTCGGGTCCTGCTGATCCCTGGAGTAGGATTCGCCCGGCTGATTCTGTGAAGATCTCTGATAGGGACCCTGCTGTCTCTCCCCGCCTTGAGGCGCGCCCATGAGGCGGACATTCGAAGCAACGACCACTACCTTGCTCCGATTCTGCCCGTCTTGCTCCCACCTGTCCTGCCTCAGCTCGCCTTCGACGGCTACTTGCTGGCCCTTGGTGAGATAGCGGTTCACGGCCTCAGCAGCCTTCCCCCAATAATCGATTTCGATGAAGGAAGCTTCGTCCTCCCACTCCTCTCCCCGCTTTACCGAACGGTTCACGGCGAGGGAAAAGCGAGCTATGGGCATGCCGGATTTCGTGTACTTCAGTTCGGAATCCCGAGTGAGACGCCCCACCAGGACAACGACGTTTATGTCGCGCATGGGCCCTCCGGCCTTAGGCCTCTACCTTGACTAGGAGGTATTTCATCACGGAGGTGTTGAGCTTGAACGCGCGCTCAAGGGGAACGACGTTCTTGGGCTCGAGGCTGATCCTGTAGAGGATGTAATGTCCTCGTTCCTTCTTGAGGATGGGATAGGCCAGCGGCCTGTCCTGCATGTCCTCTTCTTTGATGTCGGCGGCACCGAACTGCGCCAGATCGGCCATCACCGCTTCCTTGCCCTTCCTGAATCCATCTTCCTCGGAAGGCAAGACTACGACCAATTCGTATTGTCTCATTCTTTCCTCCTTGTGGACCTATCCTCCCATACGGGAGGCATTCGATTCGGCCGGACGCGAAGTCCGGGCCGGATAAAGAGGTACGAAATATATAGCACGATTGGACATCCTTAGGCAAGGCTTGCAATTGTACGCGTTTTTTTTGATAATGCCACCATGCCAGACATAATCGAACCCCGGCTATTGAAGGGCTTCAGGGACTTCCTCCCCGAGGCCGAAAGCGCCCGCTCCTCCCTGATGCGGAAGCTTGAGAATGTTTTCTCGTCATTCGGCTTCGTACCTATAGACACTCCGGTGCTGGAATATGCCGACATCCTCCTGGGAAAAGGCGGTGGAGAGACCGACAAGCAAGTATACAGATTCATAGACAATGGAGGGAGGGACGTAGCCCTGAGATTCGACCTCACGGTGCCCTTCGCTCGCTTCATGGCACAGCATACCGAGGATCTCTACCTGCCATTCAGGCGGTACCACATGGCCAAAGTGTGGAGGGGCGAGAATACCCAGCGAGGCAGATACAGGGAGTTCATGCAGTGCGATTTCGACATTGTCGGCGTGGACTCGGCTTCTGCCGACGCCGACATAGTACTTGTCATTGCATCGGCCATGGAAGCCCTGGATGTTGGAGGCTTCATCATCAGGGTAAATCATCGAGGCCTCTTCAACCGCTTCCTCTCGAGGCTGGGCGTGGGGGAGAAGGGCTCTGCCGTGCTCAGGCTCGTGGATAAGATGGAAAAAGTGGGAAGCGCAGTCACGAGAGAGAGTCTTGCGGCCGAGATAGGCCCAGATGCGGCCGATTCGGTCATGGAATTCATCCGACGGGAAGAGGGTTTCGAGCCCACTATGGACAAGCTCGTCCGCCTCTGCCCCGAAGGCGACGCCCTCGCGGCGGAGGCGGGAAAGCGCCTCCGCGAAGTATTCGAAATCGCCGAGGCAACTGGATTCTCGCGCTCGCTCAGTCTGGATCCGAGCATCACGAGAGGTCTCGACTACTACACGGGCATCGTGTTCGAGACTACGCTCCAAGCCCTTCCCGACATTGGCTCTGTGTGCTCAGGCGGGAGATACAACGACCTGGCGAGTCTCTATACGACGAAAAAACTCCCAGGTGTAGGTTCAGCCATAGGATTAGATCGCCTCCTTGCGGCTTTGGAAATCATCGGCCGGCAGGAGAAGCTTGGCGGCTCACCACAGGTACTTATCGCCCATCCGGAAGGCGCATCCCTTCCCAGCCTCCACACGGCAGCTGCAGGCCTCAGGTCGCTGGGCGTATGGGCCGAAGTCTACCCCGAGCCGCGCAAGATGCAGATCCACTACGCTTATGCGGAAAAGAAGGGAATACCCTATCTGGCCCAGGTGGATGCCTCGTTCGAGTCGAGCGGACTGCTATCGATCAGGATCTTGGCCGAGCGCAGGACATTGGATCCGATGGACATGAAGTCCGTCGCGGCCTTCCTTTCGAAAGGCTCCACATGATGGCGGAAGGCTCCGGCCAGCGGAGAATACGGAGCTATGTGCTGAGATCGGGGCGTATGACGGAGGGGCAGAAGCGAGCCTTGGCCAAGGCCGGCCCCGCCTATATCCTCCCCTATTCGGATTCGGTCCAGGATATCGGATCAGCCTTCCCCTCCCCTGCCCCCATCGTCCTGGAGATAGGCTTCGGCATGGGACAGGCCACATGGCGCATCGCCCAGGAGAGGCCCGAGTACAACTACCTCGGGGTGGAAGTCCACGAGGCGGGCGTGGGTAGACTCGTCATGGAGCTCTCGTCCCGCTCCATTTCCAACGTGCGCATTATACAACACGACGCCGTTGAAGTGATGGAACGTATGCTCGCCCCCTCGAGCCTCTGGGGCATACACCTTTTCTACCCCGACCCCTGGCCCAAGAAACGCCATAACAAGCGGCGTATCCTGCGCGGCGAAATCCTCGACATCATGGTCTCGCGGCTGATGCCGAAGGGCTATTTCTACTTCGTCACCGACATCGAAGACTACGCTCTCTGGGGCAAGGATCTTCTTGATGGCTGTTCAGAGCTCGAGAATCCCTACGGAGGCTTCGCCGGCAGGTTGGCTTGGAGGCCCGAGACCAAGTTCGAGTCAAAGGCGAAATCAGCCAGGAGACCAGCCTTCGAGCTATTCTATTCAAAGAAGGAATCCAGCCTCCTATAGAGGGCGCCTATCAGCTCCATCGATTCATGAGGCAATTTCGCTTCCGATGCGAGGTCGGCAAGGGCTTCGAGGCTGGCCAGGCTCTCGTTCAGCGCTGTGTGGAAGCCCTTCGATATCCTGTACCAGAAGACGCCCGATCCGTCGGTGTACAGAGTGACGAATCCGAGCTTCTTGTCCTTGCCCTTCGGAGCGGCCACCTGGAGCACGTGCCCGAGGCTTTCCACCAGGGCTTCCAGCTCCTCGCTGGCCAAGCTTGCCTGGCCTTCGGCCTTGAGCTCGAAATTCCGCCCTCTCGGCCAGTCTTTCTGCAGGTCGGCATCGAGATCGAGCCAGTCCTTGATGCGCAGGATCGTCTGCAGCTTTTCCCCGCCCATGAGGCTATAGCCTTTATGCCTGATCTCGGCGAGCAGGCCCGTATAGACCGTGCCTGAATCCTTGTCCAAGGAGGGTCGTGCCTTGGAAAAGCTATCCCAGTCAAGGACAACGAGCTTTTGCCTTCCCCTGCCGCGCTCGAGTCTGAATACGACTTCGCCGAGCTTGATGGAGTCGGTGAAATCCCTCACGCGCTTTTCTGCTCCAGGAGGTGCGAGCGCTTCGGATCTCGCCTTCGTCCTCTCCTTGCCTCCCCTCGGCTTAGAATCGGCAATGCTCTGGAGCCGCTCGGCGACAATCGGGGATATCCTGGACAAGATCTCCCGCGGCAAAGGCGAAACCGACATGGCGTACATCCTCGTCGTACGGACAATCTCCCCGGCGACGATGAAGTCTGGGTTTTCCCTGAACATGACCGAACCCGGATGGATTTGGATCTTCTCCGTCGTCAGGGATCGGAAGAGGCCGCGCTCCTGTCGCGCGCAGACAAACTGGATGAGCCCCCTGGAAACCGCGCAGAGGTAATCGTAGAGCGAACCTCCGCGAACGATGGGGAGCCCCAGATCCGCTACGATGAGCTCGAGCTGTTCGCGGATGCGGACTATCTCCCTCATCGTGCGTTCGTCCAGGTAGTTCTTCTCGCAGAACTCAGTCTTGTAGGGCGCGGCCTGGAATGCGTCGTAGATCCTGAGATAGGAAACGAAGTCGCCCATAGGATCGCGGAAGGCGTGGTGGGCTCTCCTAGCTTCCATCTCCTGGCCCGGAGGGAGGATGTAGGGACTCATGGTGGAGAGGAACGAAGCGGCTACGAGAACCTCATGGATCACATCGGGGTAGCGCATCACCGATTCGACTATCATCCTCGAGAGCCGGGGCAAGAGGGGGAAGAGGCACATCATTTGGCCGATCTTCGAGAGCTTGCGGTCGGGGTCGAGGGCATCGAGCAGATTGAGGATGTCGATAGCCCCGGCAATGCCGCTTTTGGGGGGCTTTGAGATAAAATCGAAGTTTTCGAATTCCCAAATGCCCAACTCTGCCATCCTCAACACCACTTCCGAAAGATCTGTCCTGTAGATCTCCTCGGTTGTGAACAAGGGCCTGCTCTCGAACTCCTTCCTCGGATAGAGCCTATAGCATACTCCCGGCCTCGTCCTGCCCGCCCTGCCCTTTCGCTGATTGCATGAGGCTTTGGATATGGGAGTCTCGATGAGGCTGGAGGTGAAGGTGCGCGGATTGTAATAGTTGAGCTTAGCGAGCCCCGAGTCTATTACGACGGTGATTCCGTCTATCGTCACAGAAGTTTCTGCAATATTGGTGGCTATGACCACCTTGACCTTGCCGT
This sequence comes from Rectinemataceae bacterium, assembly GCA_036567645.1. Lineage (GTDB taxonomy): Bacteria > Spirochaetota > Spirochaetia > Treponematales > Rectinemataceae > JAPLSO01. Next base: position 18,158 of record DATCUA010000291.1, read on the forward strand.
GGGGCGCAGGGGAAAAGACCTTTTCCTGTTCCTCCTTGCCCAGCCTTGCGTAGAGGGGAATGAGGTGGATTTGCGAGGCGAATGAGGACGCGGCGAGGCGTGCGGCGCATTCCTTGATCGTCTTTTCGCCGGGGAGGAAGACGAGGAAATCCCCCTCCTCTCCATCTTCTCTGGCTTCGAGGGTCCGCCCGACGATGGACAGGATGCGGTCGTAGATGGCCTCGTCGTCACCGCGCAGGGTTGGTCCTTCGAGCTTGGCACCGGCAGGCCCTTCTCCGCTCGATGCCAAGTCGCGGATAGGATCGTAGATCAGCGTGACAGGGTAGGTCTGAGTTTCTATCTTGACCACGGGGCATTCTCCGAAATACTCGGAAAACACTTCGGCGTTGATCGTCGCTGACGAGACAATCACCTTGAAATCTGGCCGGGATTCCAGGACCTGCTTGGCCAGTCCGAGGATGAAATCGATGTTGAGGCTGCGCTCATGGGCCTCGTCTACCATGAGGACCTGGTATTTGGAGAGCCAGGGATCGAGCTTCATCTCCTGGAGGAGGATCCCGTCTGTCATGATCTTGATCTTGGTCTGGGGTCCGGTCTTGTCCTCGAATCTCATCTTGTAGCCCACGATCCCAGCGTTTTCCGGCCCAAGCTGACGGCCTATGAAATCGCTCACAGAGAGGGCGGCTATGCGTCTGGGCTGGGTTACTCCGATGAGGCCCTTAGCCGAATAGCCGGCCTCGTGGAGGATGATGGGCAACTGGGTAGTCTTGCCCGACCCGGTGGGACTTTCGACGACGATCACCTGGTTGTCAGAGAGAGCCGCGAGTATTTTGTCCTTCTGCTGGTAGACGGGAAGTTGACGAGGATCCATGCGTGAATAGTACACCGGAACTACTTGGAGCATCCACCGGCCGGGACACGTTCTCTCGCAATACCGAACGTGCTACTATGGCTTCGATGGAAAGCTACTCCCTGATCTCCTATTTCGTTCTCGCCATCGGCTTCATAGGCATCGCCATAGGCAGACTGCCAAGGCTTGCCATGAACCGTTCCACCATAGCCCTTAGCGCCGCGGTCCTCCTCGTCCTCTCGGGCGGCATCAGCCTGGCCCGGGCTTTCGAAGCCGTCGACACGGAAACCCTCGCCCTCCTCCTTGCCATGATGGTGCTAGTGGCTTCCCTGAGGCTATCGGGTTTCTTCGATCTGGCGGGGGAGGCTATCCTTCGTTTCGCCTCGGGCCCGAGAGTCCTTCTCGCGCTCGTTGTCTTGTCGTCGGGATTTCTCTCGGCCCTCTTCCTCAACGATACCATCTGCATCATGCTCACCCCCCTCGTGGCAGAGATCGTCCGACGCAGGGGGAGGGACGGTAGACCCTATCTCATCGCCCTGGCTACGGCGGCGAACGCGGGATCCTGCGCCACCAGCATAGGGAATCCACAGAACATGCTCATAGCCTCCCAGTCAGGAATCCCCTTCCTCCGCTTCGTCGCCAGCCTCGCCCCCCCTTCCCTCATCGCCCTTCTTCTCTGCTATGTCTGCGTCCTTGCGGCATTTCCCAGCGAATTCAGAAGGGCGGAGAAATTCGGCGCCATATCCTCCTTCCCGCCCCAGGCCCTTGACCGCAGGCTCTTGTACAAGAGCCTCGCGGGCGCCCTTCTCCTCCTCATCCTCCTCGGCCTCGGGGTGTGCACTAGCCTGGCAGCCCTTTCAGCCGCGGCTTTCCTCCTCGTGACGAGGAGGACTGACCCGGTGCGGATTTTCGCCGAGATAGACCTTTCTCTCCTCGTGTTCTTCTCTGGCCTTTTCGTGCTCACGGCAGGCGTGGCGGGCTCCCCAGCCTTCGCCCTTTTCATGCGAGCAGCCACCCCAGCCCTGGGAAAGCCCGGCTTCCCCTTCTCCGCTGTAGTAGCCCTCGCCTCCAACCTCGTCTCCAACGTCCCGGCAGTCATGCTCCTCAGCCCTGTAGCAAAGGGCTTCTCCAATCCCGAATCCGGCTGGCTTTTCCTCGCCATGGCTTCCACATATGCCGGCAACCTCAGCCTCCTCGGTTCGGTAGCCAACCTCATCATGGCCGAATCGGGGGAAAAAGCCGGCATACGGGTGACGTTTCTCGATTACTTGAAAGTGGGTCTTCCCGTCACGCTCCTTTCGCTCGCGGCTGGAAGCGTTTGGCTTGGCTCGGTCATTGGCGCCTAGAGGAGGATGGATGGAAGAGATACTGAGCGTGAGCGCCCTCACCCGGCTCATCAAGGGCAATCTGGAGGCGTCCTTCCCCTCGGTGACCGTGGAAGGAGAGATTTCGGGCTACAAGCTCGCATCCTCCGGCCACCTCTACTTTTCGCTCAAGGACAGGGACGCCCTCATCCAGGCTGTGATGTTCAAATACCGCGCATCGTTCCTCGATTTTTCTCCCATGGACGGACAAAAGGTAGTAGCTCGGGGCGGGCTTTCCCTCTACCCGGCCCGAGGCCAGTACCAGCTCATCGTCCAGTCCATGCGAGCATCCGGTCTCGGCGATATCCTCGCCATGATTGAAGAGCGGAAAAAGAGGCTAGCGGCCGAGGGGCTCTTCGATTCCGAGCGCAAGCGCCCCCTCCCGCGAAGGCCCTCGAAAGTGGGCGTCGTCACCAGCCCTACCGGGGCGGCTGTGCGCGACATCCTCAATGTACTCTCTCGGAGGAACTCAGGTATCGACATCCTCATCCTCCCCGCCGCCGTCCAGGGAGCTGGGGCGGCGGAGACCATAGCCGCCCGGATACGCCAGGCGAACGCCATGGGGGGCATCGACGTACTCATCGTTGGAAGGGGAGGAGGTTCACCAGAAGACCTCCTCGCCTTTTCGGACGAAGAGGTGGTCAGGGCGATCGCTTCCTCGTCCATACCCGTCATAAGCGCCGTCGGTCACGAGATAGACTGGGCTCTGAGCGATTATGCCGCCGACCTGCGGGCTCCCACGCCTTCGGCTGCAGCCGAGATGGTGGCGGAGAGCTCCCTCGCGCTTCGTAAGGAAGTAGACCTCCACGAGAGGACCCTCGCCACTTCAGTACTCGCCCGCCTGGACTATGTCAGGACTGGTATAGAGATCTTTTCGCGTGAGGATGTCGAGGTCAGATTCCAGCGTCTATTCATGCCACTCTCGAGACGCTTCGACGAAGCGAGGGAGTGTCTCGCTTCGGCCGCTGCTTCGGCCCTCCTCCAGAGGGAACACAGGATCGAGCTTGCCACGGCGAGCCTCGAGCTAGCCAATCCACAGTCCGTTCTCGAGCGAGGATACTCGATAGTGAGGCTGGAAGCAGCCCATGAGGGTTTGGGCAGAAAAAGGGGATCCAACACAGCATCCGGTACCGGACAGA